>JALYMZ010000001.1 GCA_030773435.1 Actinomycetota bacterium
GCCGCACCCCTTCGGGGTCGGCGACGGCTGGCGCCTGGCCGGCCCCGCGGCGAGCGTCGCGGTGGAGCTCGACGACACCGTGCTGCAGGTCGACCGCGCCACCGGCCGGGTCGCCGACGGGCACCAATGGTGGGTCCGCCCGGTCGCGGCACTCCCCGGACTGGTACGGCTGGAGATCGACGACGTGCTGCACGAGGCGCACGTCGAGGTCGGGCCGCACGAGGTCACCGTCGCGCACGAGGGGCAGCCGCACGTGTTCACCAGGCCGGACGCGTTCGCGCCCGGCGGCGGCGCGGCGGTCTCCGACGGCTCGGTCACCGCGCCGATGCCGGGCAGCGTGCTCAGCGTCGCGGTGCGGGCCGGTGACCGGGTGGCCGCGGGTGACACCCTGGCGGTGCTGGAGGCGATGAAGATGGAGCTGGCGTTGAAGGCGCCGTACGCCGGTGTGGTGGCGCACGGCGACGTGCGCGCGGGCGAGCAGGTCACGCTCGGCCAGACACTGTTCGTGGTCGAGCCCGTGGAGCAGGGATGAGCGCGCTGCGGACGCCGCAGACCGTGCCCGCCGAGGGCCTGCCGCGGCGGGTGACGATCTACGAGGTGGGGCCGCGCGACGGCCTGCAGAACGAGCCGCAGAGCGTGCCGGTGCACGTCAAGGCGGAGTTCGTGCGCCGGCTGGTCGGCGCCGGGCTGCGTGCGGTCGAGCTGACCAGCCTGGTGCACCCGCGGTGGGTGCCGCAGCTGGCCGACGCCGAGGAGCTGCTCGCCGACCTCGGCGACGTGCGCCGGGACGCCGCCCTGCGGCTGCCCGTCCTGGTGCCGAACGAGCGGGGTCTGGACCGGGCCCTCGCCGCCGGCGTGCAGGAGGTGGCGATCTTCGCCAGCGCCACGGAGACCTTCGCCCGCCGCAACCTCAACCGCGGGCTGGACGAGCAGTTCGCGATGTTCGAGCCGACCGTCGCCCGGGCCCGCGCTGCCGGCGTCGCGGTGCGCGCCTACGTGTCGATGTGCTTCGGCGACCCCTGGGAGGGCGCGGTCGACGTGGACCAGGTGGTCGCGGTAGGGCGCCGGCTGCTCGACCTGGGCGCCGGGGAGCTGTCGCTGGGCGACACGATCGGCGTCGGCACCCCCGGCCACGTCGAGGCGCTGCTCGCCGCGTTCGCCGCGGCCGGTGTCGGGGTGGACCGGGTCGCGCTGCACTTTCACGACACCTTCGGCCAGGCGCTGGCGAACACCCTCGCGGCCATGCGCTGCGGTGCCACGACGTTCGACGCGTCCGCCGGCGGGCTCGGCGGATGCCCGTACGCCGAGAGCGCCACCGGCAACCTCGCCACCGAGGATCTCGTCTGGCAGCTGTCCGGGCTCGGCATCGACCACGGCGTCGACCTCGACGCGCTGGTGGAGACCAGCGCCTGGATGGCGGCCCGGCTCGGCCGGCCGAGCCCCTCCCGTGCGGTGCAGGCGCTGGCCGCCGGGGTCGCCGCACCGTGACCGCCCGGGTATACGTGCACGTCGGCCCGCACAAGACCGGCACGACGTTCCTCCAGCAGACCCTGGCCACCAACAAGGACGCCCTGGCCGCCGCCGGGGTGCTGTTCCCCGGCCGGGACTACGCCGACCACCTGGCGGCGGTGCTGGACGCACTCGGCCGCGGGGTCCCCGGTGACCGCCGGCGGGTTCGCGGCCGCTGGGCCGCCGTGGCCGAGGAGGTGCGGGCTTGGCCTGGGGGCACGGCGGTCCTGTCCGCGGAGGCGCTCGCCGGCGCCGGGGCGGCGGGGATCGAGCGCCTGGTCACGTCGCTGCAGCCGGCGCAGGTCCACGTGGTCTACACGGCGCGGGACCTGACCCGCGTCATCCCGGCCATGTGGCAGACGCACATGCGCAGCCGGGTGTCGGAGCCGTGGCCGGGCTACCTCGCGTCGGTGCGCGGCGACGCCGGCGCCGACCCCAAATGGGGCGAGCGGCTCTGGAACACCCAGGACCCGCGCCGGGTGTTCGCGCGGTGGGAGCGGCACGTCCCCAGGGAGCGGATCCACGTGGTCACCGTGCCGCCTTCCGGTGCCGACCCGGGTGTGCTGTGGGAGCGCTTCTGCTCGCTGGTCGGGGTCGATCCCACGGCGTACCCACTGACCCAGGGCCGCGCCAACACCTCGCTCGGCACGGCGGAGTCGGAGGTGCTGCGGCGGGTCAACGCCAAGGTCGCCGGCCGGCTCCGGGACGGCAGCTACCACCGATGGGTCAACGAGTTCACTACCCGGCGGGTGCTGAAGAAGCGGCCCGGGCAGACGAGGTTCGCGCTGCCGGCCGAGGAGCACGGGTGGGTGCGCGAGCGCGCCGAGCAGGTCATCGCATTCCTCGAGGCGGACGGGTACGACGTCGTCGGCGACCTGGCCGACCTGCTCCCGGCACCGCCGTCGCCGGACGCGGCGGCTCCCGACGACGTGGACCTGGACCGGGCCCTCGACGCGGCTGCGGACGTCGTCGCCGCGCTGCTGCGCCAGCTGGAGGCGGCCACCGGACCTCCGGAGCGGACGGGGGTCCGGTCGTCCTCGGCGGCGGTGGCTCGACGGGTCAGGTCGACCGCGGCAGCAGCGCTCGGTCGGCGTAGCGGCCGACCTGCCAGGTGGCGTAGCCGTCGGTGAGGGCGCCGATGCCGCCGCCCACGACCGGGACCCGGCGACCGACCATGGTCACGACCCGTTTGCCACCGACCCGGGTGACCAGCTCGGTGGTGACCTCGGTCGAGATGCGGCGGTCTAGGTCGGGGTCGTGCGCCGGCGCGGTAGCGATCGCCATCGGCGAGCTGGGGAGCCGTCGTTGCCGGATCAGGTCCTTGACCTTGTCCTCCCCGAGCAGGCAGATGAGGATCGCGTTGCGCACCCGCGGGTCGGCCAGGTCGTAGCCGCGCAGGTGCGCGATGGACGCGACCAGGTGACACTGCAGCAGCGCCACCCCGGTGACATTGGCGGGCACGGTCAGCGCGAACGTCATCAACCCGCCGAGGTTGGTGACGAACCCCTGCACGCCGGCCAGCCGCACGTGCGTTTCGATGAGGTCGTGGATCGCCTGGTCCACGTCATCGCCGGCCTTGGCGAGCCGGCGGTCGGCGGCCGCGGCGGCGCCGGGCAGCCGGCCCACACCGTCGATGGCCCGGTCCAGGACCTGACGGACGAACCCCTGGGCGTACTCCGGCGCGATCCGGCGGCTCGCCGGAGCGATCGCTCTGGCCAGCGTGCGCCCGAGTCCCATCCGCGCCACTCCCCTCGTTGACGGTCCGGCCGCCCGTGCCGGCAGCCGAAACCCTAGCCCGGCTGCGACGCCCGGCCCAGCCCGGGACGAGCGGGTGGCATGCCAGCATGGCGGGGTGCCCGTCGAGCCACCGGAGACCCCATGGGAGATGCCGTCGGCGGAGGTCGCCGGCCCCGACGACCTGGTGGGCTCCGGCGCCGACCTGGCGCCGGGCACGCTGCTAGCGGCCTACCGCCACGGGATCTTCCCGATGCCGGTCGACGGCAGCGCCGAGATGCTGTGGTGGTCGCCGGCCCGGCGCGGCGTGCTCCCGCTGGACCGACTGCGGGTCAGCCGGTCGCTGCGACAGGCGTGCCGCCGGTTCACGGTCTCGGTGGACCGGGCGTTCCCGGCGGTCGTCCGCGGCTGCGCGGACCCCCGGCGCGACGGCGGGTGGATCACCGACCAGATCGTCACCGCCTACCGCCGGCTGCACGACCTCGGCTGGGCGCATTCGGTGGAGGTGTGGGACGGCGACCGCGAGCTGGTCGGCGGGCTCTACGGCGTGGCGATCGGGGGCCTGTTCGCCGGCGAGTCGATGTTCCACCGGCGCCGGGACGCCTCCAAGGTCGCGCTGGTGGCGCTGGTCGACTTGCTGCGCCGCGCGCCCGGGGACGGTCGGCTGCTGGACGTGCAGTGGTGCACGCCGCACCTGGAGAGCCTCGGCGCGGTGGAGGTGCGGCGCAGCGAGTACCTGCGGCTGCTGCGGCGCGCGCTCGACCTGCCGCTGCCGGCCGAGTTCGCGTGATCAGCGGGCCTGCGGCGAGCCCTCGCCGACCCCGCCGGCGTACCCCAGTGCCAGCCCCGACACCAGCGCGTCGATGAACTGCGGCACGTCCTGGACCGCCAGGCGGAAGGTGCCGGCACAGGTGCCCTGGCGCCAGAGCGACAGGACGACGACGTGCGTCTCGTGGTGCCACGTCAGCCGCAGCGCGCGCTCCGACCCGCGCACGTCGAGAAAGACCTCCCCGCGCGCGGGCAGCGCCAGCACCTCTGACACGGGTCACATCATGCTCACCTCCCGCTGCCGGCGCCAGAGCGCGGCCGCAGTTGGCACACTGGACCGGTGCCCGAGCTCCCAGAGGTGCAGGCGCTGGCGACCGACCTGAACAGCCGGCTCGCCGACCGGGCGATCGCGCGGGTCGAGGTCGCCGCGCTGAGCGCCTTGAAGACGTTCGACCCACCTCCGGCGGCGCTGGCCGGACTGCTGGTCGACCGGGTGGTCCGGCACGGCAAGTTCCTCGCCGTCGAGGCGTCCGGTCTGCACCTCGTGATGCACCTGGCGCGGGCCGGCTGGATCCGGTGGCGCGACACCATCCCGCCGACTCCGCTGCGGATGGGCAAGGGCCCACTGGCGGCGCGGGTGGTGCTCGACGACGACTCCGGGTTCGACGTCACCGAGGCGGGCACCCAGAAGCGGCTCGCGATCTACGTGGTGCGTGACCCCGCCGAGGTGCCAGGCATCGCCCGGCTCGGCCCGGATCCGCTGGCGGCGGGGTTCACGCCGGAGAACCTGCGCGGGATCCTCACCGCCGCCGGGCGGGCCCAGGTCAAGGGGACGCTGCGCGACCAGGCCGTCGTCGCCGGTATCGGCAACGCCTACTCCGACGAGGTGCTGCATGCCGCGCGGCTGTCGCCGTACAGGCCGAGTAACAGCCTCACCGACGCCGAGGTCGAAACCCTCTTCGCCGCGATCCGCGACGTACTCACCGACGCGATCGACCGTTCGGAGGGGCTGGGGGCCAGCGAGCTCAAGGCCGAGAAGAAGACCGGGCTGCGGGTGCACGGGCGCGCCGGCGAGCCGTGCCCGGTATGCGGCGACACGATCCGACAGGTGTCGTTCGCGGACCGCTCGATGCAGTACTGCCCAACCTGCCAGACCGGCGGCAAGCCGCTGGCCGACCGGCGGCTGTCCCGCCTGCTGAAGTGACCCAGTCGTTGGCAGCCAACCGTCGACCGGTTATCGCGGCCCGCGACCTGACCGCTTCGGCGCGGGGGACACGCCGCTACGGCTCCATAGCGAAATCTAGGGCCGGCGCTAGAGAGCGCCATACAGTCGCAGCGTGGACCCGGTGCGCAACCCCTACGCCCCCGGCGCCGGGCAGCGGCCGCCGGAGTTGGCCGGCCGCGACCGCGAGCTGCGCCAGTTCCAGGTGACGCTGGAGCGGGTAGCCGCCGGGCGACCCGAACGCTCGATGGTGCTGTCGGGACTGCGCGGCGTCGGCAAGACCGTGCTGCTCAACGCGTTGCGCAGCCTGGCGGTACAGCGCACGTGGGGCACGGCCAAGATCGAGGCGCGCCCAGACCAGAGCCTGCGGCTCCCGGTGGCCCAGGCCACGCACGCCGCGGTCCGTGAGGTCGCACACCGCCACCGCGACCCCGACCGGGTCGACTCCGTCGCCGCGGTGATCACGGCGTTCGCCCGGCAGAGCAGCCTGGCGCAGCGCAAGGGCGTCCGCTGGCACCCGCCGACCGATGTGCCGGCGGCCCGCGGTCGGGCCGACTCCGGAGATCTCGAGCTCGACCTCGTCGAGCTGTTCGGCGACGTTGCCGAGCTGGCCCGCGACCTCGGCGTGGGCGTCGCCCTGTTCGTCGACGAGATGCAGGACGTCAGCGCGGGTGAGCTCGCCGCACTGTGCGGAGCCTGCCACGAGCTCAGCCAGCAGGACGCCCCGCTGCTGGTGGTCGGTGCCGGCCTGCCGCACCTGCCGGTCGCCCTGAGCGCCAGCAAGTCGTACGCCGAGCGTCTGTTCCGTTACGTCAACGTCGACCGCCTACCGCGCGACGCCACCGACCGGGCGCTGCGTATCCCGGCGGCCACGGAGGACGTCGACTTCACCACCGCAGCGCTCGACCGCCTGTACCGACTGACCGACGGCTACCCGTACTTCGTGCAGGCCTACGGCAAGGCCACCTGGGACGTCGCCGCGACGTCGCCGATCCGGATCGAGGACGTGCACGCTGCGGCGCCGGAGGCGGAGGCGGAGCTGGCAATCGGGTTCTTCGGCGCACGCTACGAGCGGGCGACTCCGGCGGAGCGGGACTACATGCGCACGATGGCCGACCTCGGCGGGCACACCGGCGACGGGCCGGTGCCCACAGCGGACGTCGCCGCCAGGCTCGGCCGCCGGCCGCAGAGCCTCTCGCCGGCGCGGGACGGGCTGATCAAGAAGGGCCTCGTCTACGCCGCCGAACGCGGGTCGGTGGCGTTCACCGTGCCACACTTCGGCAAGTTCCTGCGGGCCCAGCGGGTGTGACCGTCCGGCGGGTCGCCTTGGTTACGCTCATGGCGGCCAGCACCGTCGGCGGGGAGGTCGCCATGCAGTGCCCACGCTGTGGGCTGGACAACCCCGCCGGTGCACCCGCGTGCCGCCGCTGTGCGCGGCCGCAGCGTGGGACGTGGCAGCACGCCGGCTACGCTCCGCACCAGCCGCCGCGAGCACCGGCCGACCCGGCGGCGCGTGGCGGGCCGTGGCGGGTGCTGTGCGCGCTGCTGCTGCTCCTAGGCGCGCTGGCCGCCTGGACGTACGCGTGGTGGGCGCTGACCGAGCGTCGCGAGATCTTCGGTCGCTTGGGTGACGACCTCGCGGCGGTGAGCCGCACCGAGGCCGAGCGCAGCGACCTCGTCGACGACGTCCTGCTGTGGGTCGCGATCGGCGTCACGGCGCTGGCAGTGGTGTGCTGGGTGCTGGTCAAGCTGACCGGCCGGCTGTTGTTCGGGGCGGTCGGTTTCGCCGCACTGGCACTGATCACGGTCGGGTCCGGCGTCGCCTTCGGTGGTGCCTACCTCACCTCGCGGGTGGAGTCGGTGGAGACCGCGGACCGGGCGGTGCTGGGCTACCTGGTGGCCGGTGGCGGTTGGGCGTTGATGGGGCTCGGGCTCGCCAGCGGCATGGTGTCGTTGGTGCTGGCGCGCCGCCGGCCGGTTCCCGGCGAGGTGGCACAGATGGGGTACGCCGCCTGGGGCCGGCGCTGACGGTCGCCGTGTGGGGTCCGGGACGTCGGGTTCTGCTCTCCGGACCAGGGGAAGCCTGGGGCACGTCGATGACCGGGGCAGCCGCTCGAATGGGCTCGTGGCAGCGTTGACCGAGGACACCGCCGTCGTCGTGACGCTGCCGTACTCCGTCGCCGGCGTGTGCCTGGCGCGGCGTCGTCTCCGACGGGGGCTCGACCACCTGCCCGCAGCCGCAGACGCCTTCGCGACGGCGCTGGGTGGACGCGGACTCGCTATCGTCGAGTCGGTGTCCGGCCGGTGGTGGGTCGAGCGCGGTGCCGAGGGCACCACCGTCTGCCGCCATCGGGCCGGGTTGAGCACCGTTCTGTGTGGTCACGGGCGACGCCGGCAACATCGGGAGGAACGCATGGGGAAGGCTGCACGCGCCAAGCGCCGCATCCGCGCCCACGCCGAGGGAGCCAGCACGGCCGGCGCCGAGGCCATGGACCGGCCGGGAGCGGGGGCGGCGGTCGGCCCGCGACAACCCTGTCCGTGCGGGTCGGGCCGCCGCTACAAGAACTGCCACGGCCGAGGTGACGTCGCCGCGCCGCTCGTGACGCGTACGTTCGAGGGGCTACCCGGCGAGTGCGACTGGGTCGCGATGCGCGAGTTCGTGCCGGCCGCGAGCGCGCCGCTTGCGCTGCGCGACGGTGACCGTGAAGTCGTCGTCGCGAGCCTCCTCCCGCTGGCGGCGCCGGCCCTGGTCCGCGGCGACGGAAGCGTCTGGATCGGCCTACAGGTCACGCACCACTCCGGTGATGCGAGCCGCGACTGCGCGGCGGCGCTCGAGGCGGCGGCGGACGCCGAACGCGGGCAGCTGGTGTCGCCCGCGGGACTGCCGGCCACCGGAACGCGGCTGCAGGACGTGGTGGCAGCGGACGCCGAGTTCGTCGTCACGGTGCACGACGGCTTCGACTTCTGGCTCGCCGGCGTGGAGGACCCCACCGGCCGGCTCGCCGCATCCCTGGAGGCCGCCGACGCCGCGATGACGCCGACCCGACGGCTGGAGTCGGTCGAGGCGGCGTACTGGTGCGACGTGCGCACCAAGGAGCACCTGCGCTGGGTGCTGCCGCACGACGAGGACCAGCTGCTCGACGGCCTGGCGCGGCTGCACGCCGCCGACGCCGACCGTTTGGGCGACGGCACCCGGTTGGTCGGGTCGTTCCGGGCGCACGGGCTGCTGGTCCCGGTCTGGGACCTGCCCTCCGGCTGCGGTGCGGCCGCACTGGAGGAG
>JALYMZ010000002.1 GCA_030773435.1 Actinomycetota bacterium
AGACGGACCGGCGTTCACCGAGACCGGCATCGTCACCATGGCCCGGGCCCGGTCCGGACACAAGCCGCACCAGCGACGCCATCTTCCCCACCCACGACGAGCCCGCCAGGGCTCTCAAATGCTGAGCTGAGCTTTTCACCCCTCGGCCGGGATGCCACCGCTACCACGGCACCGCGAACGACTGGCCGGCCCTGGTCGACGACGTGCCCTTCCACCAGGAGATCACGTCGAAGAAGCCGGTGTCGACCGGTCCGGGGCACAACGCGAGCACCTGAATGCCGAGCGAGCGGTACTCACCCCACAGCGCTGAGCTGAAGGCCAGGACGAACGCCTTGCTGGCGGAGTAGACGGCCAGGTACGGCGCGGCCTGGAAGCCGCCGATCGACGCGACGTTGATGGCCGCGCCGTGCCCGCGGTCGAGCATGCCGGGCAGGTACTAGTGGGTGAGGCGGACGAAGGCGACCACGTTGAGCATCGCCTGCCGGTGTCGGGCGAGCAGCGGCGCCAGCGGCGGCCGGTCGAGCGCGACCTGCACGACACCCCTGCAGCGCCTGGGCCGGACACCGCATGCGCTCTCCACGAGACGTACGGCCCGGTAGCCGTCCTAATGGTCCACAAACAGGCGGTGCAGCGTTTGCTGTGCAGGGGTCAGGTCGACGTCGCGCCTACGGGGCGGGTTCGGCGGGTGGCGTCGCGGACCTCGCCGACGAGCTGCTCCAGCACGTCCTCGAGCGCGACCAGCCCGGCGCGGGGGGCGGCCTGTCCGGTCGGGTTCGGCTGTCCGGCGGGTTCGGCTGGCGTGATCTGGGCCAGGTGGGCGCCGGTGCGTTGCAGAACGCTCAGGACCTGACGCAGCGGGTCGTGGGCGGCGACGGTGGGCAGCGGCCGGATCCAGCGTGGGTCAAGCGGCCGGTCGCGCATGTCCGCGGGGGTGTCGAGCAGGTCCTTGACGTGGACGTAGCCCCGCCAGGTGCCGTCCGGTTCTCGGACCGGGAAGCGGGAGAACCCGGTCGAGACGCACAGCTGCTCGAGTTCGGCGACGGTCGCGGTCGACGGGACCGTCACCAACTCGGCGGACGGGATCGCCAGGTCCGCGGCGGTCTGGTCGTCGAACTGCAGCGCTCCGGCGAGCAGGTCGTGCTCGCGGTCATCCAGCAGTCCCTTGCGGCGGGACTCGCGCACCAGACCGGCGACCTCGTCGCGGGTGAACGCGCTGGTGACCTCATCCTTGGGCTGCACCTTGATCAGCCGCAGGACCAGGTTCGCGCCCTGGTTGAGCAGCCAGATCAGCGGTCGGAGCACGGTCACGACCACCGCGAGCACCGGGCCGAGCGCGAGCGCTGAGCGCTCCGGAACGGCCAGCGCCATGTTCTTCGGGACCATCTCGCCGATGACCATGTGCAGGAACACCACGATCGTCAGGGCCAGCGCGAACGCGACCGGGTGCAGCAGCGCCTCCGGCATCCCGGCGGCCCGGAACGGCCCCTCGAGCAGGTGCGCGACCGCGGGCTCCCCGACCGCACCCAGCCCCAGTGAGCAGATCGTGATGCCCAGCTGCGCGCCGGCCATCATCAGGGACACGTTCTCCATCGCCCGCAAGGTGGAGCGGGCACGCTTGGACCCGGCGACGGCCCGCGGCTCGATCTGAGTGCGACGCGCGGAGATCAACGCGAACTAGGCGCCGACGAAGAACGCGTTCCCGGCCAGCAGCGCGAGCGCCAGCAGCAGTGCGGCGGTGTCGCTCACCGGTCACCTCGTTATGCCCGCCGCGGTCGGCCCCAGCGGAGACGGACAGATCACTAGGTGGTGGCTGGTCTGCTGGCTCGGCGCGGCGGACTCGCACCCGGTCGACCCGCCGGCCGTCCAGCCGAGTCACCGCCAGCTCCACGTTCGTGGGCAGCGGCAGGCCGTCGGAGTCGGTGCTGCCGGTGTCCAGCACGGCCAGGGTCACCGCGTCCCCGATCTCGGGCAGGCGCCCGAGGCGTTCGGTGAGCAACCCGCCGAGGGTGTCGGAGTGCTCGGGCTCCGGCAGCTCCAGGCCGAGCAGGTCGCTGGCCTCGTCCGGGCGGACCAGCCCGGACAGCGACCACGACCCGTCCGGGAACTGCTGCAGCCGGCCGGCGGGGCGGTCCTGCTCGTCGGCGATCTCCCCGACGATCTCCTCGACCAGGTCCTCCAGCGTGACGATCCCGGCGGTCCCGCCGTACTCGTCCACCACGACCGCCAGCTGCAGGCCCTGCTCGCGCAGCAGCGCCAGCAGCGGGTCGAGCTCCATCGTCTCGGGCACCGCCGGCACGCCCACCATCACCTGGCTGACCGGGAGCACATCGCGTTGCTCGACCGGCACGGCCAACGCCTGCTTGAAGTGCACGACCCCGACCACGTCGTCCACACCTAGGCGGGTGACCGGGAACCGGGCATGGCCGGTGCCGGCGGCGATCGCCACCACCTCGCTGACCGGCGCGTCGACGGCCAGGAACCGGACCCGCGGGCGGGGCGTCATGGCGTCGGCTGCGGTGCGGGCGCCGAACTCGATCGAGCGGGCCACCAGCTGGGCGGTGGACGCGGTCAGCGTTCCCTCCTGCTCGGAACGCCCTACCAGCGAGACCAGCTCCTGCGGGGAGCGGGCCGACGCCAGCTCCTCCGCCGGTTCCAGCCCCATCAGGTGCAGGATCTTGTTGGCGGTTCCGTTCAGCACGCGCAGCAGCGGCCGGGTCGCGGTGGTGAACGCGCGCTGCGGGCCGGCGACCGCCCGGGCGAGTCGCAGTGGCTGCGCGATCGCCCAGTTCTTCGGCACCAACTCCCCGAAGATCATCTGCACGGCGGTGGCGATCACCAGCGCCAGCGTCACCGCCAGCCCGGTGACCGCCGTCTCGGGCAAGCCGGTCAGGCCGAGCGGGCCGCGCAGCAGCGTCGCGATCGACGGCTCGGCGATGAACCCGACGACCAGGCTCGTCACGGTGATCCCGAGCTGCGCGCCGGACAGCTGCGTCGACAGTGACTGCAGGCTCTTCAGCAGCCCCGTCGAGTGGCGGTCACCGGCCTCGGCCTGCCGCTCCACGGTGGACCGGTCGACGGTGATGAAGGAGAACTCCGCGGCCACGAACAGGGCGTTGGCCGCGACCAGCAGCAGCACGACGCCCAGCAGCAACCACTCGGTCAAGGCCGCGCCTCCTGGCTGAGCTCGAGCTGAGATGCACACGGGACTGGCAAGATCGCCGAACAACTCAGCGTGCCGCCGGCGGCCTCGGCGTGCAGGAACGTGCGCGGAGCGTTCAGCACTGGCGCCCTTCCGCGGGTGGCGGTGGCCACGCTGGTCCTCCTCGCGCTTGTGCCGAGCGAAGTGCCCTCCCTACCAGAACCGTGACGCGGTGACGTCCCCCGCCGTACCGGGTGCGCAGCAGCTGAGCGCTGCGGTGCAGTAGGGGTGGACCGCCTGGTCGCGGCCGCGTGCCGGTCGCGCCGGAGGTCACGACGGCACCTCCTCGGCTGCGGTGCTGGTGGCGGGACGTGCAGCGCCAGCAGGCCACGTCGTCGTCGGGCTGGTCGTCGATCAGCGCCTGGACCGCGGCGTCGCACAGTGCCTCGAGCGCGTCGGGCTGGGCGGCCGCGAACAGCTCAGCGAGCTGCGCGATGCCGTCGTC
>JALYMZ010000003.1 GCA_030773435.1 Actinomycetota bacterium
GCACCGGCGCGGTCGCGGACCGGCTCGCCGCGGCGGACCGGCGGGTGCGGGTGCTCCACCGCACCGCCAAGGCCGGGCTGGGTGCGGCCTACCAGGCGGGCTTCGACGCGGGACTCACCGCCGGCTATGAGGTGCTGGTGCAGCTCGACGCCGACGGTTCCCATCCGCCGGAGCGACTGCCGGTGCTGCTCGCGGCGCTGGCCGGGGCCGACCTGGTCATCGGCTCGCGCTGGGTCGCCGGGGGAGCGGTGCGGAACTGGCCGTGGCCGCGGCAGGCGCTGTCGCGGGCCGGCAACGGCTACGTGCGTCTCGTGCTCGGCCTCCGGGTGCGCGACGCCACCGCGGGATACCGGGTGTGGCGGGCCGAGGCACTGCGCCGGGTCGACCTGGCCGGGGTGGCCTCGCAGGGCTACTGCTTCCAGGTGGACCTGACTCGGCGCGCGGTGCACGCGGGCTGCCGGGTGGTCGAGGTGCCGATCACGTTCGTCGAGCGGACGGCCGGCGCGTCGAAGATGAGCGGCGGGATCGTCGCCGAGGCGCTGTGGCGGGTCACCGGCTGGGGCCTGGCCGACCGGTGGGCGCGCCGCGGGCGGGTCGCCGCGGAGACCACGGGAGCTCGGTCGTGAGCCGCTGGGGGTGGCTGGCGCTGGCATTCCTGGTCACGCCGCTGCTGGAGATCTACGTGATCGTCCAGGTCGGTCAGGTCATCGGCGCGGCGTGGACGGTGGCGCTGCTATTGGCGGAGAGCCTGCTCGGGGCGTGGATCGTCAAGCGGGAGGGTCGGCGTGCCTGGGCGGCGCTGCGGACCGCGCTGCACACCGGCCGCATGCCCGGGTCGGAGCTGGCCGACGCCGCGCTGGTGCTGGTCGGCGGGACGCTGCTGCTGACCCCGGGGTTCGTAACCGACGTGGTGGGGTTCTTCGTCGTCCTCCCGCCGACCCGGCCGGTCGCCCGCCGGCTGCTCACCACGCTGGTGACCCGGCGGCTGGTCCGCGTTGGGCCGCACCGACGGACCGGACCGGTGGTTCGGGGAGAGGTCGCCGACGACGACCACTGACCACGGTCGTGGCCTGCCAGGGCCCACTCGGGAACGGCACCGTTGCTCGCGGGGGAACCCGCGTTGCTCGTCGGGCGACCGATTCCAGTCCGGTTTGTACTGGTTTTCTCGTCGTACGGCGAGCAACGTGGGATCGGTCCCACTCGAGGCCGCGCTCGGAACGCGTGCGGCGAGGCGCAACGCCGAGCGTTCGAGAGCGGGATTCAGGCGCTCTTCTTCACCTTGCCGCGAGCGCGCCGGTGCAGGTGCGCGGGGCCGATCTCGCCGCTACGCAGCAGGTCGAGCCGCTCGGAGAGGATCTCCTCGAGCTCCGGGATGGAGCGCCGCTCCCGCAGCATGTCCCAGTGGGTGCGCACCGGCTTGTCCTTGCGCGCCTCCGGCTCAGCACCGTCGGCAAGCCGCGCCTCGGCTCCGCAGCGCGGACACTCCCAGACGGTCGGGACGTCGGCCTCCTCGGCCATGGGGATGGAGAAATCGTGACCCTTGGGGCAGGCGTAACCCACCTGCTGGCGCGGCGCGAACTCGACCCCGCGCTCGTCCTCGAAGCTCTGCCCGCCCAGGCGGGCGCCTCGCAGCACTCGGTCGGACATCGATGGAGACCTCCCCGTGGTCGTGGGCTGCTACAACCTCTGCGCGGGTGCAGAGCGCCAACTGTGCGGTGCGACGGTTGGTGCAACGGTCGGGACGGGCCGAAGATTCCCGGCCGGTGCCTCCGGTCCTGCGCTCGGTTAGGTGGTGACAGGTCGTCATGCCCCTTACCCAACGGTCCTGTGGGCCATGCACCCGGGGCGTCGCGCCTCCCTGCCGCCGTACTGGGAGCGGTGGCTCAGAGCACGTGCGGCAGCGGGATTCCGGCGTCGTGCATAGGACCAACGCGCCACACCGGCCGCATGGCGATGGGTAGATTCTTCGCCATGGAGCCGATGACATGTCCGCAGTGCGCAGGTGAGATGGCGCACCACCGTCGAGGTGGCGTCGACGTGGCGCAGTGCGGCGTCTGTTCCGGCATCTTCCTCGACCGGTCCGAGCTCGCAGCGATGATCGAGCACGAGAACGCATGGCATCTGTCCAGTGGCCCGCACACCGAGCCGCTGCCGCGCATCACCGCATCGATGACGGCGCCGCCGCCAGCGCCGGCGCGGCGGCGCAGTCAGTCGTTCATCGACGAGCTGTTCGGGTGACCGGGCCGCCGCGACGCGGTACCGCTCAGGCGTTGGGAGCGGGCGCGTAGGTCGCCTCGACCACCGGGTACGGCTCGCCGTCGTCGCCGATGGCGTTGTCCATGACGATGCGCAACGCATCCCGGCTCGGCCCCGCGTCGACGTGAATCCGCCAGCGCCCGCCGTCGTACCGGCCGTGCAGGTGCAGTGCGCCCGCCTCGTCGACGTCGCCGGTGCACCACATCCACCCCGGCTGCTGGTGCCAGGAGTCCAGCCACACCGCGCGCAGCGCCTCACCGTCGGGCTCGTCGTTGGCCGACACGAGCAGGACGCCGTTCTGGGCCTGCTCGGTGTGCACCCAGCTGTAGGTGACCACTACCGCATGACCGTTGGCTCCCAGCGTCACCGAGGCCGCGGAGGGAGAGGGGTCGAAGGGGTCGGTCGGCAGCATCCGCATGCCGTTGGTGCCGACCCAGGTGCCGAGCAGGTGCCCGAGTCGCGCGCCCGGCGTGACCACGGAGAGCATCAGATGTCCCGGAAGGTCTCGATCTGGGCGCCGAGGCTGTTCAGCCGGTCGGCGAGGTCCTCGTAGCCGCGGTTGATCACGTAGATGCCGCGCAGCACCGACGTACCCTTCGCGGCGAGCATCGCCAGCAGGACGACCACGGCGGGGCGCAGCGCCGGCGGGCACATCATCTCCGCCGCCGACCAGCGCGTCGGCCCCTCCACCATCACCCGGTGCGGGTCGAGCAGCTTGACCGACGCTCCGAGCTTGGTGAGCTCGGTGAGGTAGATGGCGCGGTTCTCGTACACCCAGTCGTGGATCATCGTCTGTCCCTGCGCGGTGGCGGCGATCACGGCGAAGAAGGGCAGGTTGTCGATGTTGAGTCCCGGGAACGGCATCGGGTGCACCTTGTCCAACGGTGCGTGCAGCACGGAGGGCTTGGTGGTGATGTCGACCAGCCGGCTCTGGCCGTTGTCGGCGACGTACTCCTCGCTGCGGTGGTAGCTGAAGCCCATCTCCTCCAGCAGAGCCAGCTCGATCTCGAGGAACTCGATCGGTGCTCGCCGGATGGTGATCTCGGACTCGGTGACGATGGCGGCAGCGAGCAGGCTCATCGCCTCGATCGGGTCCTCCGCCGGCGCGTAGTCGACGTTGACGTCGATGTGCGGCACGCCGTGGACGGTGAGCGTGGTCGTGCCGACGCCGTCGACGCCGACACCGAGCTTCTGCAGGAAGAAGCACAGGTCCTGCACCATGTAGTTCGAGCTGGCGTTGCGGATGACGGTGGTGCCGTCGCGTCGGGCCGCCGCGAGCAGCGCGTTCTCGGTGACGGTGTCGCCGCGCTCGGTCAGCACGATCGGCCGCCCGGGGGCGACGTGCGCGTCGACCGTTGCGTGGTAGCTGCCCTCGGTGGCCTTGACCTCGAGCCCGAACGGGCGCAGCGCCGACATGTGCGGTTCGACGGTGCGGGTGCCCAGGTCGCAGCCACCGGCGTAAGGCAGCTGGAACGTGCGCTCGCGGTGCATGAGCGGGCCGAGGAACATGATGATCGAGCGCGTACGCCGGGCCGCATCGGCATCCATGCCGGCCAGGTCGAGCTCGGGCGGAGGGACGAGGACGAGGTCGCTGCCGTGCCACTGGGTGCGCATCCCGATGCTCTCCAGCACCTCGAGGATCCGGTTGACCTCCTCGATGCGCGCGACCTTGCGGAGCGTCGTGCGGCCCTGGTTTAGCAGGGCTGCGCACAGCAGCGCTACACCGGCGTTCTTGCTGGACTTGACCACGATGCTGCCGCACAGGCGGGTGCCGCCGACCACACGCAGGTGCGTGGGCTCAGCGCCCAGGGACACGATCTCGCGGTCAAGTGCCTCCCCGATGCGCGCCAGCATCTCCAGCGACAGGTTCTGGTGGCCGCGCTCGATCCGGTTCACCGCGCTCTGGCTGGTACCCAGCACCTCCGCGAGCTGAGTCTGCGTCAGCCCACGGTGCTTGCGCGCGTCACGGATCAGGACGCCGATCCGACGTAGATAGGCGTCGCTCATGGCCCCAGACCATACGTCATATGTGAGATATGGCAACAATCCGCGCCGCGAGGCGCCGAGCCGTCGCCGAACCGTTGCGTGCAGCGGCGCCGCGTTGTTAGGTTCACGCGACTCATCCATGGGGGTGAGCCAGAAGGGCCACCGCCATGCCACCAGCTCGTCGGCGCGGAGTGGCGCCGGCCGTCGTCGCCGTCCTGTCGTTCCTGGCCGCCGTCGTCGGCGTGGCGGTCCCCGCCGCCGGTGCGGACAACCCCGAGTACGTTGCCCTGGGCGACTCGTACGCGTCCGGAGTCGGCACCCGGTCGTACTACTCCGACGGCTCGGGGTGCTACCGCTCGCCGTACGCCTATCCCGTCCTCGACGCGGCGCGGATCGGCGCGGCACTGACCTTCGCGGCGTGCTCCGGCGCGCGCGTCGCCGACGTGGTGAACAACCAGCTGGGCGGGCTGGACGGGGCCACCCGCTGGGTGACGATCACCGTCGGTGGCAACGACGCCGGATTCTCCTCAGTGATCACCGAGTGCGCGCAGCCGTGGTGGTCCTCGGACTGCCACGGGGCGATCGACGACGCGCAGGCGTTCATCCGCGGCACGCTGCCGGGGCGGCTGGACCAGGTGTACGCCGCGGTGCGGCAGCGGGCCGCCACGGCGCGGACCGTGGTGGTCGGGTACCCGCCTGTTCAACGGCGAGGACTGCAACTCCGGCACCTGGTTCAGCCCGAAGGAGATGGAGCGTCTGAACGAGACCGCCGACCTGCTCAACAGCGTGATGAAGGGCCGGGCGAGCGCGGCCGGCTTCGGCTACGTCGACCCGACCCGCGCCTATGTCGGCCATGCCGTGTGCGACGACGTCGAGTGGGTGAACGGCTTGTCGGACCCCCTGCGTGAGTCCTACCACCCCAACCGCAAGGGCCAGTCCGGGTACGCCGCCCTGGTCGACGACGCGCTGCTGTCCTGACGCTGCTGTCCAGACGGGGCGCTCTTGCGATCCTTGGGCACTTCTGCATGTCTCGCGGTGGCGCTCGACGCCGGTGACTTCGGCCAGGACCGCGCTATCCGGGCAGCACGCGGACGTCGGCGGCGGGCATGCCGGCCCACCAGCGGTCGTAGCGGCGGTAGACGCGCGGCTCGCGGTCGGCCAGCAGTGCCGCCAGCGCCCGCGCCTCGGCAGCGAGTCCGTCCCAGGCCTCGCCGGTGAGCCGGTGGAACGCGGTGGCTTCGATGCCTCCGTCGACGGGGCGCCACACACCGGCGACGTAGCCGTCGACGAGCAGCGTCGGCAGGACGTCACCGTTGGACCGGGTCACCAGTTTTCGGTAGGCGGGCTGGACGATGCGGCTCCGGTCGGCGTAGGCGAGCAGGATGCTGTCCCACATGGCCATCAGCCGTGGCGGCGCTGGCGTGTCCTCGTCGGGGCGCGGTGCGCCAGGTAGGTCCAGAAGCTCGGTGTCGCCGGGTCCTTCCAGCTCGTCGAGTACGCCGGAGAGGGCGCGCAGCGCATCCCGGGCGCGGGACCGTTGCACCAGGGCGAACTGGGCGACGTCCGCCACCGACGCCGGGCCGAAACCCTCCAGGTAGCGCCGGACTAGTGTCTGCAGACCCTGGCCGCACGCGTCCTTCTCCACAGCTGTGGGCGGCGTCCCCGCTGCGACGTACGACGGC
>JALYMZ010000004.1 GCA_030773435.1 Actinomycetota bacterium
GTGCTGCCGCCCACCGCGCCACCGACCGGGCCGGCGAGCGAGGCGGCGCCAGCTGTTACCACCCCGGCCGCCGACGTCCCGGCGGACACCACGGCGCCGTCCGGCGAGCTATCGCTGGTCGACGTACGCCGGCTGTGGCCGGACGTCCTCGAGGCGGTCAAGGCCCAGCGCCGGTTCACGTGGATGATGCTGAGCCAGAACGCCCAGGTCACGGCGTACGACGGCGCCACGCTGACCCTCGGCCTGGTCAACGCGGGCGCCCGCGACCGCTTCGTCAGCAGCGGCAGCGACGAGATCCTGCGCCAGGCGCTCATCGACGTGCTCGGGGTCGACTGGCGGATCGAGGCCATCGTCGAGGCCGGCGCCACGAGCACGGAACGACCGGCGCCAGCGGATCGGCCGACTCGGCCCCGCCCCGCCGCTCCGGCCGGACCGCCGGCGACCGCAGCATCACCTGCGACCGCCGCACCGCCGCCCGCCGCCCAGTCCGCCCCGGCCGACGACGCCGCCGATCCGGACAACGCCGCCGATCCGGACGACGCCGCCGATCCGGACGACGCCGCCGATCCCGACGACCCCGTGGTCGACGCCGGGCTCAGCCACGACGAGCTGCTCGCCCGGGAGCTGGGCGCGCAGGTCATCGAGGAGATCCCCCGCGACCACGACCTGCCGGGGCGGACCTAGGCTCGTCCCACCACACGACGAACGGAGACGCCGTGCTCCCCGAAGGCACGCCTGACATGCAGCAGCTGCTCCAGCAGGCGCGGCAGATGCAGGAGCAGCTGATGCAAACCCAGGCCGAGCTGGCCAGCACGCGCGTCGACGGGAGTGCGGGTGGCGGGTTGGTCAGGGCGACCGTGAGCGGAACCGGCGACCTGGTCTCGCTGTCGATCTCGCCGGAGGCGTGCGAGCCCGAGGACACCGAGACGCTGGCCGACCTCGTCGTGGCGGCGGTGCGTGACGCCACCACCAACGCTCAGGAGGTGGCGGCGCAGCGCCTGGGGCCGCTGGCCGGTGGCCTCGGTGGCGGTGCCGGGGCTCCTGGTGGCTTGCCGGGGCTCGGCGGCACCGGCGGCCAGCTCGGGCTCTAGATGTACGAAGGCGTCGTCCAGGACCTCATCGACGAGCTCGGCCGGCTGCCCGGCGTCGGTCCGAAGAGTGCGCAACGCATCGCCTTCCACCTGCTCGGCGCCGACCCCGTGGACGTGCAGCGCCTCGCGCAGGTGCTGGTCGAGGTCAAGGCCAAAGTGCGGTTCTGCGGCGTGTGCGGCAACGTCGCCGAAGAGGAGCAGTGCCGCATCTGCCGAGACCCGCGTCGCGACGCCGCCGTGCTGTGCGTGGTCGAGGAGTCCAAGGACGTCGTCGCGATCGAACGCACGCGTGAGTACCGGGGCCGCTACCACGTCCTCGGCGGCGCGATCAGCCCGATCGAGGGCATCGGTCCCGACGACCTGCGCATCCGTGAGCTGATGCAGCGGCTGGCCGACGGCGACGTGCGCGAGGTGATCCTGGCAACCGATCCCAATCTCGAGGGCGAGGCCACCGCGACGTACCTCAGCCGGCTGCTCCGTCCGATGGGGTTGCGGATCACTCGGCTTGCTAGTGGACTGCCCGTAGGCGGCGACCTCGAGTATGCGGACGAGGTCACGCTGGGACGGGCCTTCGAGGGGAGACGATCGGTCGATGACTGACCCAAGGGAGCCGATACCACGGCGAGTGCCGATGCCACGAGCCGCCCATCCGGCGTCCGCGGCAACCCTGTCGAGTGAGCTCGAGGACCTGGCCCAAGGCATCGCCGACCAGGCAGAGAGCTTCCTGCTCGCGGTGCGCGAGATCGCCCGCAGCGAGGACTCGGGCCGCGCTGTCCCACTGCTGCTGCTCGAGGTCTCCCAGCTGTTGCTGGCGGGCGCGCGACTCGGGGTGCAGACCGACTTCGTGCCGCGGGAGCGTTACGAGCCCGACACCGGGCCCGATGACGACCTCGACGAGCTGCGCGAGCGGTTGTCCGCGCTGCTGACCGACATCGACACGTTCACCGAGGTCTTCGACCCCTACACCCAACCGCCGGAGCTGATCTCGTCCCGGCTGTCCGACGACCTGGCCGACATCGCCCAGTCGGTCGCGCACGGCCTACGCCACCACCGCGCGGGCCGAGCCGACGAGGCGTTGTGGTGGTGGCAGTTCAGCTATGTCTCGTCGTGGGGCGCGGAGGCCTCGGCGGTGCTCCGCGCCCTGCAGTCGGTGGTCTCCCACGACCGGCTGGACGCGACCGGTGAGGCGGTCCTGCCGGCCGGCTGACACCGGCGCGCTTCTCGACACTCGCGACCCCGAACACGCGTGGTCGCGGCGGGTCCACCTCTCTAGACTTTTTCGCGTTCGATGCGGCCCCCAGCGCCCGCGCACGCCACGACCCGAGGAGCATCCGTGGGCATTGTCGTGCAGAAGTACGGCGGCTCCTCGGTGGCAGACGCCGAGGGGATAAAGCGCGTCGCCCAGCGGATCGTGGCGACGCGCAAGAACGGCCACGCGGTGGTCGTCGTGGTCTCGGCGATGGGCGACACCACCGACGAGCTCATCGACCTCGCGCAGCAGGTTTCCCCGCTGCCACCGGCGCGTGAGCTCGACATGCTGCTCACCGCAGGGGAGCGGATCTCGATGGCGGTGCTCGCGATGGCCATCGCCAACCTCGGTCACCGGGCCCGGTCCTTCACCGGCAGCCAGGCCGGTGTCATCACCGACAGCGCCCACGGCCGGGCCAAGATCATCGACGTGACACCGGGCCGGATCGAGGCGGCGCTGGGCGAGGACGGCATCGCCATCGTGGCCGGGTTCCAGGGGGTCTCCCAGGACACCAAGGACATCACCACGCTGGGCCGCGGCGGCTCCGACACCACGGCGGTCGCGCTGGCCGCCGCGCTCGCCGCCGACGTCTGCGAGATCTACACCGACGTCGACGGCGTGTTCACCGCTGACCCGCGGATCGTGCCGACCGCCCGCCGCATCACCCGCGTCTCGTACGAGGAGATGCTGGAACTGGCGGCCTGCGGCGCCAAGATTCTGCACCTGCGGTGCGTCGAGTACGCCCGTCGCCACGACATCCCCATCCACGTGCGCTCGTCGTTCACCCAACGCGACGGCACGTGGGTCGACAGCCAGGAGGTGGACCAGATGGAGCAGGCGATCATCTCCGGAGTCGCGCACGACCGTAGCGAGGCCAAGATCACCGTGGTCGGCGTGCCGGACAAGGTGGGGGAGGCGGCGCGCATCTTCGAGGAGCTGTCGGAGGCGAGCATCAACATCGACATGATCGTGCAGAACGTGTCCGCCGCGTCCACAGCCCGCACCGACATCTCGTTCACGCTGCCCCGGACCGACGGTCAGGTCGCGATGACCACGCTCGCGCGACTGAAGGACGAGGTGGGCTACGAGGGGCTGCTCTACGACGACCGGATCGGAAAGGTGTCGCTCGTCGGTGCCGGAATGCGGTCCCATCCCGGCGTCACCGCGAAGTTCTTCGGTGCCCTCGCCAGCGCCGGCGTGAACATCGAGATGATCTCGACCTCGGAGATCCGCATCTCGGTGATCGTCGACGAGGACGTCGTCGACACCGCGGTCACCTCGGCGCACGCCGCCTTCGACCTCGACAGCGACGAGGTGGAGGCGGTCGTGTACGGCGGGACCGGCCGCTGAGCCGGTGGAATGCCGGTGGCAGGCACTGAGCCGGGGATGTAAGCGCCTTCGCCGGCATCACTGTGCACGCCGGGCCCCGCCGGCTCCCGTGTCGGGCTGACAGGATTTGAACCTGCGGCCTCGTCGTCCCGAACGACGCGCGCTACCAAACTGCGCCACAGCCCGAGAGCGCGGCGAGTCTACCGGAGCGGCTGGGCGATGCGTATTCGCGGACGCGATGGCGTATCCGCGGACGCTTGGTGAGCCGGCCGGGGGTCTCGGCGCACGACGGCAGAGCGGTGTAGGCGTTGCTCGTCGAGTGACCGGTGAATCCGGACAAGCCGGGCGCGGATCGGTCGCTGGCCGAGTGAGGCCGGTCGGGTACCGAGCAAGGATGCCGTCGGGGCAGGCGGACCGCCGCGACGGCCACGTGGTGCGGTATCGGACCAGCACCCGCCGCCCGACGCGGCGCGGTCACAGCTCGGGTGCGGTCAGCGTGAGCAGGCTCGCCTCGGGCCGGCAGCAGAACCGCACCGGCGCGTACGGCGACGTGCCGAGGCCCGCCGACACGTGCAACCAGGACCGCCGGGTGTCATCGTCGCCGGCATTGTTGACCGCATGGTGGTGCAAGCCCCTGGCCCGCGCGGTGTCGAGGTCGCAGTTGGTCACCAGCGCGCCGCCGATCGGCACCCGCAGCTGCCCGCCGTGGGTGTGCCCGGCCAGGATGAGCTCGTAGCCGTCCGCGGTGAACTGGTCGAGGACCCTGCGGTACGGCGCATGGGTGACGCCGATCCGTACATCCGCGGTCGCGTCCCCGGGTCCAGCCACCGCGGCCAGGTCGTCGTACCCCAGGTGCGGGTCGTCGACGCCCGCGAAGGCGATCGAGCACCCGTGCGCCTGGAGAGTCTGGGTGCGGTTGGTCAGGTCGACCCAGCCGCAGGCGGTGAACGAGTCGCGCAACTCGCGCCACGGCAGCGGCGCGCCGACGACCCGGCGGTCCTGGCCCGACGGCAACAGGTAGCGAACAGGGTTCTTCAGGATCGGCCCGTAGTAGTCGTTGGACCCCAGGACGAAGACGCCAGGTACGTCGAGGAGCGGGCCGAGCGCGTCGAGCACCACAGCCACCGCCTGTGGATCGGCGAGGTTGTCACCGGTGTTCACCACGAGGTCGGGCTCCAGCTCGGCGAGCGCGCGTAGCCACCGCTGTTTTCGCCGCTGCGCCCGCGTCAGGTGCAGGTCGGACAGATGCAGCAGCCGCAGCGGGGCGCTGCCGGCAGCCAGCACTGGCACGGTGAGCCGGCGCACCGTGTAGGCGCGGACCTCGTAGCCGGCGGCGTAGGTAAGCGCCGCCGACCCGAGGGCGGCGGCGCTTGCGGCGGAGGTCGCTGCGGGATGCATCCCGCCCAGGCTGTCACACTGGCCCAGTGGCGGAACTCAAGCAGCGGCTGCGCTCCGATCTGACCGCGGCGATGAAGGCCCGTGACGAGCTGCGCGCCTCGACACTGCGCATGGTCCTCACCTCGATCACCAACGCCGAGGTGGCCGGCAGCACGGCCCGCTCGCTGAGCGACGAGGAGGTCGTCGCCGTGCTTGCCAGTGAGGCCAGGCGGCGACGGGAGGCCGCGGCTGCGTTCGCCGACGCCGAGCGGCTGCAGCTCGCGGAAAAGGAACGCGCCGAGGCGGCCATCATCACCGACTATCTGCCGGCACAGCTGTCCGCCGACGAGATCAGGCAGCTGGTGGCCGAGGCCATCGCGGCCACCACGAGCACCGGCGCCGGGATGAAGGCGATGGGCACCGTGATGGGCGCCCTGCGGTCCCGGATCAAGGGCCGCGCGGACGGCGGGGTGGTGGCCGCGGAGGTACGACGACAGCTCACCGGCTGACCTCCGGACCGGAAGCCCGGCGTCGGTTGCGCGGGGCCGGACCCCAGCTGCTGCTGGTCAGTCGTTGCCGAGGCCACGGCCTGGTGGCGGGCCGTTTCCGTGACCGGGGCCGTCGTCCGGCCCGGGGCTGTCGTCCCCGTTACCACCGCGTCCGTCCCCGCCAGCACCGTCGCCCCGGCCGAAGGCGCCTCCGTCGGACGGCGGCTCGGGTGTCGGCGCCGGTTCAGGCGTGGGTACAGACGGTGGCTCCGGTTCAGGCGTGGGTACAGACGGTGGCTCCGGCGCGGGGATCGTGAAGGTCGGCGGCGCCTCCGGTTTCGGCGCGACGTACGGCGTGCCGTCGGAGATGTAGATGAGGACGCTCTGGCCGGAGAACGACGGCGTGGACGCTCCCGGGTTGGTGTCGGCGACGGTGCCGGCCCGGTACGCCGAGTCGACGGGGGAGTTGTACAGGATGACCGCGTTCAGGCCTACGTCGCGCAGCCGACGCGCGGCGACCGTGGGGTCGGTGCCAGCGAGCGCCGGAACCGTTACCGGCCGGCCGCGGATGACCGTCGGGTCGGGCTCGACGAACCTGTCGTCGGGCAGCCAGCGCTGCACCACGTTCATCGCCGCGTACCACATCGGCGCCGCGGTGCCGCTGCCCGAGGCGTCGGTCAGCGTCTGGCCGAGGAGCGACTTGCCGATCAGGCTGGCGGGCTGGCCCTTGCGGTTGACACCGGCGAGCATCGACGCGGTCGCCAGGTTGGGCGTGTAGCCCATGAACCACACCGACTGGGCGTTCTGCGTCGTACCGGTCTTTCCGGCGGCCGGCTGGTCGAGGTTGTACTCGTAGGCGAAGCCCTCGGGCTCGGCGATGACACCCTGCAGGACGTCGTTGACCGCGTCGGCGACCGCGGCGGGCAGCACCCGCCGGCAGCTCGGTCCCGCGACGGCAATCTCATTGCCGTTGCGGTCGAGGACCTGCGTGACCGGGATCGCCTCGCAGTGCATCCCCCGCGCGGCGAACGTCGCGTACGCCTCCGCCATCCCGAGCGGGGACACGCTGCTGACACCCAGGGTGAAGGTGGGCACCATTGCCGTCTCCGGGAGCTTCAGCCCCACCGCGTTGGCGATCCGCCACGGCTCGCACAGGCCGGTGCGTTGCTCGAGCCGCGCGAAGAACGTGTTCACCGACAGCCGGGTGCCGGTGTAGAGGTTCATCATGCCCGAGGAGGTCGAGTTCTTCGGCTTCCAGGCCCGGCTGACCGGATAGGCACCGTCGCAGGTGGTGAAGGAGTCCTGCTTCAGGCGCAGCTTCGGTGGCGACGAGATCTCCGTGTTGAGCGGGATGCCCTGCTTGATCGCCGCGGCGAGCACGAAGGCCTTGAACGTCGATCCGGGCTGGAAGCCCGCGCTGTTGGTGTACTTGGACGGAACGAGGTAGTTGACGAACGTCTGGCCGCGGTTCTTGTTGCCGCCCATCGGCCGGGACTGCGCGATCGCGCGTACCTCTCCGGTGCCGGGCTCGACCATCGCCAGGGCACCCACCACCCGGTCAGTGGCTCCGACCGTCTGCCGCACCCCGCGCTCGGCGGCGCGCTGGAACCGCGGGTCGAGCGTCGTGCGAATCGTCAGCCCTCCGCGGTCCAACAGCCGCTGACGGTCTTCGACCGTCTCGCCCAGAGCCGGCTGCCTCACCAACCAGGCGCGGACGTAGTCGCAGAAGAACTCCGCGTCGGAGGCCACGCAGCCGTTGGGGGTCGGGTCCGGCTGGAGCCCAAGGGATCTCCGCGACGCCTTGCGGGCCGTGCGCTCGGAGATCTCGCCGAGCTGGGCCATCCGGTTCAGCACCACGTTGCGGCGCTGCTTCGCCCCTTGGGGATTGTTCGTCGGGTCGTAGCCGGTGGGGTTCTTGACGATGCCCGAGAGCAGCGCCGCCTGGCGCAGCCTGAGCTCGTCGGCGGAGGTGCTGAAGTAGTTCTGCGCGGCGGCTTCGATGCCGTAGGCGCCGTCGCCGAAGTAGGCGATGTTGAGGTAGTCCAGCAGAATCTCGTCCTTGGACCGGGTCTCCTCGATCGCCAAGGCGTAACGGAGCTCGGTCAGCTTGCGGCCGTAGGTGTCGGCTGTCGCGGCCGCACGCTCCTCCTCGGTGTCCGCCTGCTCCAGCAAGGTCATCTTCACCAGCTGCTGGGTGATCGAGGACCCACCCTGCACCGTCGCCCCGCTGGCCTGGTTGGCGATCAAGGCGCGGATCGTGCCCTTGACGTCGAGTGCACCGTGCTCGTAGAAGCGGAAGTCTTCGATCGCGACGATCGCGCGCCGCATCATGGGCGACACGTCGTCGAGGCTGGCCAGCTCGACGCGGTTCTGGTCGTACAGGGTCGCCAACAGCTTGCCCTGGCCGGTGAGGATGCGGGTGCGCTCCGCCGGCGGCGTCGTCTCCAGCTCCATCGGGAGCTCCTCGACCATACGCTTCGCGTCGCGCGCACCGAGCCCAGCCAGCCCCGCGAACGGGATCGCCATGCCGGCCAGCAGCACGCCGCTGAGCACGCTGACACCGAGGAGCACGGCCAGCTGCTGGACGAAACCGGCCGCGCTGCGGCGGCGG
Source organism: Actinomycetota bacterium (assembly GCA_030773435.1). GTDB lineage: Bacteria > Actinomycetota > Actinomycetes > Propionibacteriales > Nocardioidaceae > JALYMZ01. The sequence continues at coordinate 8,146 of JALYMZ010000004.1, forward strand.
CTCTTCGGTTGCGACATACCGCGAGCCTACGTGAGGCAGGTTGCCACCCCAGGTGAAGCGGTCCGCGGCGAGTGCGAATAGTCCGGATTGACTACCACAAATCCATCCCCTTGGGTCTCCCGGCGGGGGTGGTGCCGTCCCTACCGTCGTACTGACAGCCGGCTCCCGCCGGAAAGCACCACCTACCGGCCCGCTTCTCGGGAGGGCACCATGTGGAACGACGACTGGACCACTCAGGCCGCGTGCAAGAGCGGGAAGCCCGACGAGCTCTTCGTGCGGGGCGCCGCCCAGAACCAGGCCAAGCAGATCTGCCAGGCCTGTCCTGTGCGCACCGAGTGTCTGGCCGAAGCGCTCGACAACAACATGGAATGGGGCGTGTGGGGTGGCCTCACCGAGCGGGAGCGCCGCGCGCTGCTGCGGCGGCGTCCCAACGTCACGTCGTGGCGGACCCTGCTGGAGGCGGCCCAGGCCGAGCACGCGGCAGCCACCCAGGTGGTGCCCCGCCGTGCCGCCGCGCTTCGCTCCGCCTGACCGGCGCCTCGTCCTACCCGGGGCGACGGCGCCCGCGCCGCCCGAGCTCTGCCATCCCCGACCTCACGCAGGGCTCGCCAACGCGACCCCGACCGTCCGCAGCCCGGCGACGTCGTGCACGTCGGTGCTGAGCGTCGGCACCGGCGCCGTCGGCACCGTCGGATGGGCGGCGGAGAAGCGCGCGTGCAGGTGCTCCTCCCGGTTGATCGCCACGACGCGCTCGGCGTGCAGCTGCAGCAGGTGCGCGGTGAGCGGGTGCTCCCCGGCACGCTGGAGTCGCTGCGCCGCCGCGTCGGCCACCGTCCCGGGCAGCTGCGGCACGAGGTTCGCGGTCACCCGGTTGAGGACCAGGCCGGCCAACGGCATGCGGTCGTGGTGCAGCCGTTCGACGAAGTACGCCGCCTCGCGCAGCGCGTCGGCCTGCGGAGCGGCGATCACGAGGAACGCCGTCTCGTCCGCCTGCAGCAGCCGGTAGGTCTGCTCCGCCCGCTGACGAAACCCCCCGAACAGCGTGTCCAACGCGGCCACGAACGTCTGCGCGTCCAGTAGCAGCTGACTGCCCAGTACCTTCGTCAGCGCGCCGGTCACCGCGCCGAGCCCGGCCGACAGCATCCTGGCGGGGCCGCGTGCCGGCGCCACCAGCAGCCGGATGAACCTGCCGTCGAGGAATGACGCCAGCCGCTCCGGCGCGTCGAGAAAGTCCAGCGCCGAGCGAGACGGCGGCGTGTCGACGACGATGAGGTCCCAGCGGCCACTGCGCCGAGCGTCCCTGTGCAGCTGCCCGAGCTTCTCCATCGCCATGTACTCCTGCGTCCCGGCGAAGGAGCTGGCGACGACCTGGTAGAAGGGGTTGGCGAGGATCTCTGCGGCCTGCTGCGGGCCGGTGTGGGCCTCGACCACCTCGTCGAAGGTCCGCTTCATGTCGAGCATCATGGCGTCGAGGCGGCCACCGCGGTCGGTGTCGACGCCGCCGACCGGCCGGGGCACGTTGTCGAGCTCGCTGAGTCCCATCGACTGCGCCAGCCGTCGCGCCGGGTCGATGGTCAGCACCACCACCTTGCGGCCCTGTTCGGCGGCACGCAGGGCCAGTGCCGCCGACGTGGTGGTCTTGCCGACGCCACCGGCACCGCAGCACACGACGATGCCGACGCCACGGTCAGCGAGCAGGGGGTCCACGTCGAGGTGCGGTGCGGTGCGACGGTGGGCGGCGAGTGGCCCGACACGCGGGCCGCGCAGGGTGTTCGGCGTACGCCGGGTCACGCCAGCTCCTGGTCGCGCAGCTCCTGAGCCAGCTCGTAGAGCCCGCCGAGGTCGACGCCGTCGGTCAGCCACGGCAGCTCCACGGTGGGCCGGCCCAGCTGGTCGACCCGCTTGCGCTGCACGGTCTCCAGCTGCACGCGCTCGGCGTGCTCGCGCCCGGTGGTCTGCAGCCCGCGCACGACTTCCGCGCTGGCCGCCAAGCCGGCGGCCTCGAGGCCGGCCTGGATACCGTCGACGGGAAGCCGGTCCGCCGCCGCCACGTCGAGGGCCGGGTCGTCCAGCCCACCGCGGCGGACCAGGTTGACGATGACGGCACCCACCGGCAGCGCGGCGCCCTCGAGCTCGGCGATGGCGTCCGCGGTCTCCTCCACCGGCATCTCCTCCAGCACCGTGACGATGTGCACGGCCGTCCGCGGTGATCGCAGCAGCGTCATGATCGCGTCGGCCTGGTGGCGGACGGGGCCGACCTTGGCCAACCCGGCCATCTCCTGGTTGACGTTGAGGAAGCGGGTGATCCGGCCGGTGGGCGGCGCGTCCAGCACGACCGCGTCGTACGCCGGTTGCGTCCCGCCCTTGTGGCGGCGGCGGCGCACCGCCTCGTACACCTTTCCGGTGAGCAGCACGTCCCGCAGCCCCGGGGCGATCGTGGTGGCGAAGTCGACGGCACCTAAGCGCTCGAGCACCCTGCCGGCGCGCCCCGCCCGGTAGTACATGTCGAGGTACTCCCGCAGTGCCGCCTCCGGATCGATGTGCAGCGCGAACACGTCGCCGCCCTCGGGTGCCACGGCGATGCGACGCTCCTGGTACGGCAGCGGCGCGACGTCGAACATCTGGGCGATGCCCTGGCGGCCCTCGACCTCGCACAGCAGCACCCGCCGCCCGCCACCGGCCAGCCCCAGCGCCAACGCGGCCGCCGCGGTCGACTTGCCGGTACCGCCCTTGCCGGTCACCACGTGCAGGCGGATGTCGGGTCGGGCGGGGGCCACGGCGGCGAATCTACCCGTGGCATCGCAGCCGCGACCTCACACGATCGCCGCGGCCTGCTCCGGTGTCGGGTCGTGCCGCCGGGCCGACTGGGCCAGGAGGATTCCGGCGACCACGGCGGCGCCGCCCAAGACCTGTAACCCATTGAGCGACTCACCGAACCAGGCCCAGCCCAGCGCGTTGGCGCCGACCGGCTCCAGCATGGCCACCGTGGTCACCGAGGTTGCCCGCAGGTGCTGCAGCGCCGCCAGCTCGGCCCCGAACGGCAGCACGGTCCCCAGCGCCACCACCCAGCCCACCAGGAACCAGACCGGGGCGGCGAGATGGTCGAGGCCGCCGAGCAGCGACACGGTGGAGCCGGCGGTGGCCGCCGACAGGTGCGTGACCGGATGGACCAGATTGGTCGCGACGGCTGCGGCGACGAACGCCCACAGCAGCACCGGCAGCGGGTCACGCCGGTTGACGCCGTGCTCGCCGATGAGGAAGTACGCCGAGAAGCACACCGCGGCGCCGAGTCCAGCGGCCACGCCCACCGGGTCCACCCGCAGGCCCGCCCAGACCTGAGCCACCACTGCCAGCCCCACCACCGCCAGCAGCAGCGCCGGCCACAGCCGGGCGCGCACCGGCTCGCGCTGCACGAAGCGCGCCCACAACGCGACGAGGACCGGTGCGAGGTACTCCAGCAGCAGGGCGAGGCCGACCGTGAGCCGGTCGATGGCGACGAAGTACGCCCACTGCAGCAGCGCGACCCCGGTCAGGCCCAGGGCCACCACGACGAGCAGCTCGCGTCCGGCCGGCGGGCGCAGGGCGCTGCGGCGCACCACGGCCGCCACCACGACCAGCACCACCGCGGTGCCGGTCACCCGAACGGCGGTCAACGTGGCGGCGTCGACCCCGGCGCGCAGCACGACCCGCGAGACACCGGCGTTGACGACGAACAGAGACGCACCGAGGCACACCAGCAGGTAGCCGAGGCGAGGGTTGCGGGCCGCCACGCGATGCAGCCTAAGGTGACGGCCATGACCGACCGGCCCACCGTCCGCGCGGCGCTCGACGCCATCCCCTCCTACCAGCCCGGGCGTCCGCCGGCGCCACGTCCGGGGGTGCGGACCTACAAGCTGTCCAGCAACGAGAACCCGTACCCGCCGCTGCCCGGGGTGCTCGAGGTCGCAGCGACCGCGGCGGCGTCGATGAACCGCTACCCCGACATGGGCTGCACGGCGCTCTACGAGGCACTGGCGACGCGTCTCGACGTGCCGGTCGACGATCTCGCCGCCGGCACCGGCTCGGTCGCGGTGCTCTACCACCTGCTGCAGGCGCTCTGCGCCGACGGCGACGAGGTCGTCTACGCCTGGCGGTCGTTCGAGGCCTATCCGATCGCCGTGGGAGTAACCGGCGCGCGCGGGATGCAGGTGCCGCTGGCGGCCGGCGCCCGGCACGACATGACGGCCATGCGGGTCGCCGTGACCGAGCGGACCCGCGCGGTGCTGGTGTGCACCCCGAACAACCCCACCGGCCCGGTCGTGCACCGGGGCGAGCTGATGGAGCTGGTCGACGCGGTGCCGCCGCACGTGCTCGTGGTCATCGACGAGGCGTACCGCGAGTTCGTGCGGGACTCCGATGTGGCCGACGGCATCGACGTCTACCGCGGCCGCGACAACGTAGTGGTGCTGCGGACGTTCTCCAAGGCCTACGGACTCGCCGGGCTCCGGGTGGGGTTCGCGGTGGCACCCGCGCCGATCGCCGAGGCGGTGCGCAAGGTAGCGCTGCCGTTCGGGGTGTCGCACGTGGCGCAGCAGGCCGCCATCGCCTCCCTCGCCGCCGAGGACGCGCTGCTGGAGCGGGTCGACGCGCTGGTGGCCGAGCGGACGCGCGTGTGGAGCGCCCTGCAGGACCAGGGCTGGCAGGTGCCGATGACCGAGGCCAACTTCGTCTGGCTGCCGCTGGGTGACGACACGCTGCGGTTCGCCGCCGCCGCCGAGGAGGCCGGCATCATGGTGCGCCCGTTCGCCGGCGACGGCGCCCGGGTCTCGGTCGGCGAGGCCGACGCCAACGACGTACTCCTGCGTGTTGCCGCCGACTGGATGGCCCGCAGGCGCCGGTAGCAGCCACTCGGGCACGCGCCGGCGTGGCTCCGGCAGCGCGCGTCCTTCCCGGACCGACCATCACCCGCTGACCGATCACACGCAGCGCGGTGACACGTTCGGGCACGGCTGGACCGCCCGGAGCGAGTCCTGACGTGTCACCGCAAGCCCTGTGGATACCCGCCGCGAGGATCGGCCGGTCGCGAGCAGGCTAGGAGGATGCCCAACCGGGTCGGCGACACGCCGAGCGGCGTCGTCCCACGGACCAGAGCTGAGTTGCGGCGGGCGGGTGAGAGCCGCCGCCAGCTATCGAGGACGAGTCACCGCTGGCGGCGGGTAGGACGGAATCACTACCTGCCGGCGGATGTGGACGTCGACGCGGCGCCGCAGCGGATCCTCACGCAGGCGGCTCGGTTGCCGGCCGGCGGCGCAGTCGGCGGCTGGGCCTCGGCCCTGCTGCACGAGGTCGCGTGGGTCGACGGCTTAGCCGAAGACGGCCGCACCCCACTCGCCGTCCCGCTCTACGTCGGCCGGCGCGGCCGGATCCGCGCCTCCGAGGGAGCCACGGTGAGCCGTGAACCGCTGCCGGCGGACGACGTCACGCGACGACGCGGTCTGCCGTGCACCACGCCGCTGCGCAGCTGCTTCGACGAGATGCGCACCGCCGCCGACCTCACCGAGGCCGTGGTCTGTGGCGACCGGTGGCTCGCCAGCCGGCTCGTCGAACAGGAGGAGCTGGTGCAGTACGTCGATGCCCACACTGGCTGGCGGGGGGTCCCGCAGGCCCGGGCCGCACTACCCCTGCTGGACGGGATGAGCCGTGGTCCGTGGGAGACGAGGCTGCGGATGGTGTGGGTTCTGGTGGCCGGGCTGCCGCCACCACGCTGCAACCCACCGGTCTTCGACCTGCAGGGGCGGCTGCTCGGCTACCCCGACCTCCTCGACGAGGAGGCGGGCACGGTCGGGGAGTACGACGGTGCGGGGCACCGGGAGGCGGCCCAGCACAGTGACGACAACTGGCGGGAGGAGGAGTTCGAGGACCACAACCTCGTCGTCGTCCGGGTCACCCGGATCGACCTACGGGACACCGCACTGCTGGCCCGCCGCCTCGCCCGCAGACGAGCCCGAGGCCTGTCGCGGGACCGCCGGCTGGACCGCTGGACGCTCGACGTGCCGCCGTCGTGGGGCGGCCTCGGTGCGGACGACGAGCTCAACGCCCTGCTGGAGGAGCAGGACCGTCTGTGGACAGCGCCGTGACACGTTCGGACCCGTCCGGCCGCGGCGCAACGGGGCCGAGCGTGTCATGGCGGGGGGAGCGACCGATGAGTCGGCGGCGCGGTCGGCGCTCTGCACTCACCACTACGGCGACTGCCGCCACCACCACGGCACCACCGAGCACGATCGGCGCGGTCAGCGGCTCGGCCAGCACCAGCCAGCCGAGGAACACCGCGACCACCGGGTTGACGTACGCGTAGGTCGCGACCAGCGACACCGGCGCCGCGTTCAGCAGCCACACGTATGCCGTAAATGCGACGAGGGACCCGAACACCACGAGGTACCCCCACGCCAGCCACGACGACAACGCGTACGACGAGACGGACCCCAGCCGCTCACCGGCCGCCCATCCGGCGGCCAGCAGGAACACCCCGCCGAACAGCATCTCGTAAGTCGTGGTCACGAACGGATCGCGCGGCAGCGCCAGCCGCGGCTGCGACCACGAACCCAGCGACCAGCACAGCGGCGCCACCACCAGCAACACCGCGGCGAGCAACGGCAGCGACCCCTCCAGACCCGACGCCGCGATGAGCCACACCAGCCCGCCGAAGCCCAGCAGCACGCCGGTCACCGTCACCACGCCGGGCGGGTCGCCGGTCACCGCCCGGAACACCATGACCCACAGCGGAACGCTGGCCACCATCAGCGCTGCCAGGCCCGACGAGGCGCCCAGCTTCTCCGCCACCGTCACCAGGCCGTTGCCCAGCACCGGCAGCAGCAGCCCGAGCGTCGCGCAGCCGAGCAGCTGCGCGCGGCTCGCCGCGAGCCGTCGTACGCCGGACCGCCCGACCAGCACCGCGGCCAGCAGCGCGCCGGCGAGTACGAACCGCGCACCGGCCGAAAGCAGCGCCGGCATGTCGACCACCATCACCCTGATCGCCAGGTAGGTCGACCCCCATACCACGTACACGATGGCCAGCGCACCGGCCACGAACAGTGGCCGCGGGGCGACCCGCTGGGCCGCGGTCGTGGGCAGCGCAGTCACCGAGGAGCTCCCGTCATGAGCGTCATTGCAGTTTACTCCTGACAGCCTACGACCTGGACGTGCTCGCTGTCGCGCGGATTCCGGACCTCGGGACAGTGGGGGTCCTCCTGCCCGCTTTCGGCCGCGGGGCAAGCGGTGGCATAGTCTGGGCGGCGTTGTGGCAGCCGTCACAGCGGCGACCCACGACGTTCGGGGCACCACCCCGGCCACGTCGATCGGGCTCGCAGCGTTGCCGTCGACTGCCGGCGATCCCGAGCAGGCGAGACGAAGCGAGGAGTACACGTGACCGACCCTGTCCGCTCCGAATCCCCCCGGCCGTCCGGCGAGGGCGCCCCCGGAGCCGACGGCGTCTTCGGCCCGCCACCGGAGCCCGCCGCCGACGACCTCGTCCAGCTGCTGACGCCGGACGGCGAGCGCCGCGACCACCCCGACTACTCCTTCGACCTCGACGACGAGGCCGTCAAGGGCTTCTACCGCGACCTGGTCCTGACCCGGCGCATCGACACCGAGGCGTTGTCACTCCAGCGCCAGGGCGAGCTCGGCATCTGGGCGCAGCTGCTCGGGCAGGAGGCCGCGCAGATCGGCTCCGGCCGCGCCATGGCGCCGCAGGACTTCGTCTTCCCGACGTACCGCGAGCACGGGGTGGCCTGGTGCCGGGGTGTCGACCCGCTGAAGCTGCTCGGGCTCTTCCGCGGGGTCGACCACGGCGACTGGGACCCCCGGGAGAACAACTTCCACCTCTACACGATCGTGATCGGCGCGCAGACACTGCACGCCACCGGCTACGCCATGGGGCTGCAGCGCGACGGCGCCGTGGGCACCGGCGACCCGGACCGGGACGCCGCCGTGGTGGCGTACTTCGGCGACGGTGCGACCAGCCAGGGGGACGTCAACGAGGCGTTCGTCTGGGCCAGTGTCTTCAACGCCCCGGTGGTGTTCTTCTGCCAGAACAACCAGTGGGCGATCTCGGAGCCGATCGAGCGCCAGTCCCGCATCCCGCTGTACCAGCGCGCGCTCGGGTTCGGGTTCCCCGGCGTGCGCGTCGACGGGAACGACGTACTCGCCAGCTATGCCGTGACGCAGGAGGCGCTGAAGCGGGCCCGCGAGGGCGGCGGCCCCACCCTGATCGAGGCCTACACCTACCGGATGGGCGCGCACACGACGACGGACGACCCGACGCGTTACCGGCTGTCCGACGACCTGGAGAGCTGGAGGCTCAAGGACCCGATCGCGCGGGTCAAGGCCTACCTGTCCCGCGGTGGTGCCGCCGACGAGGACTTCTTCGCCGAGGTCGAGGCCGAGGCCGAGCAGGTCGCCGAGCGGTTGCGCAGCGGCTGCCGGGAGCTGCCCGATCCCAGCCCGCTGGAGATCTTCGACCATGTGTACGCCGAGCAGACCCCCGAGCTGGCCACCCAGCAGCAGCAGTTCGCGGCGTATCTGGAGTCGTTCGAGGGAGCGCACGCATGAGTCAGATCACGTTGGTCAAGGGACTGAACGCGGGGCTGCGCGCCGCGATGGAGGCCGATCCGAAGGTCATCGTCATGGGCGAGGACGTCGGCAAGCTCGGCGGCGTGTTCCGGGTCACCGACGGGCTGCAGAAGGACTTCGGCGAGGACCGCGTCCTCGACACCCCGCTGGCCGAGTCCGGCATCGTCGGTACGGCGGTGGGGCTCGCGCTGCGGGGATACCGGCCGGTGTGCGAGATCCAGTTCGACGGCTTCGTCTACCCGGCGTACGACCAGATCGTCAGCCAGGTCGCCAAGATGCACTTCCGCAGCAAGGGCAACCTGCCGATGCCGATCGTCATCCGCATCCCGTTCGGCGGCGGCATCGGTGCGGTCGAGCACCACAGCGAGAGCCCGGAGGCGTACTTCGCGCACACCGCCGGCCTCAAGGTCGTGGCCTGCTCCAACCCGGTCGACGCCTACTGGATGATCCAGCAGTCCGTCGCCAGTAACGACCCGATCGTGTTCCTCGAGCCGAAGCGGCGGTACTGGGAGAAGGCCGAGCTCGACGAGTCGATTCCGCCGCCGCCGCTGCACACCTCCCGCGTGCTGCGCTCGGGCGCGCACGCCACCGTGCTTGCCTACGGGCCGATGGTCAAGACCTGCCTGGAGGCGGCCACCGCCGCCGCGGACGAGGGCACCGAGCTGGAGGTCGTCGACCTGCGGACCCTGTCCCCGCTGGACCTGGCGCCGGTCGTGGAGTCCGTGCGCAAGACCGGTCGCGCCGTGGTCGTGCACGAGGCGCCGGTGACGCTCGGCATGGGCGCGGAGATCGCGGCGCGGATCACCGAGGAGTGCTTCTCCTCGCTCGAGGCGCCGGTGCTGCGGGTCGGCGCCTTCGACACGCCGTACCCGGCCAGCCGGATGGAGGAGGAGTACCTGCCCGACCTGGATCGCGTGCTCGACGCCGTCGACCGCGCGCTGGCGTACTGAAGCCGGAGGCCATCCAGCGATGTCAGAGGTGAAGCAGTTCAGGCTGCCGGACGTGGGTGAGGGGCTCACCGAGGCCGAGATCGTGTCGTGGAAGGTGAAGCCCGGCGACGCGGTGCGGGTCAACGACGTGATCGTGGAGATCGAGACCGCGAAGTCCCTGGTGGAGCTGCCGTCGCCGTACGCCGGCACGGTGTCCGACCTGCTGGTCGGCGAGGGCGACACGGTCGCGGTCGGTACGCCGATCATCGCCGTGCAGACCGCGGCGGTGATCGCGCCGAGCGCCGCCACGG
>JALYMZ010000005.1 GCA_030773435.1 Actinomycetota bacterium
GGAGGCCGTGGCGGACCCGACAGACGTGGCCGATCGGGTAGCCGACGATCTCGCGCTCCTCGTCGTACCCGGTCATCGCCAGGGCGGCGGGGTTGGCGAAGGTCACCCGGCCCTGCAGGTCGATGGCAATCACGCCCTCGCTCTGGGAGTCGGTGATCGTGCGGAGCTGGGTCACCAGTTCCGTGGAGCGCAGGACGTCGCCGGCCACCCCAGCCAGCGTCTTGAGGGTCGCACGCTCCTCCTCAGTCCAGTCGCCGCCACCACGCCGGCGATCCGCCGTGAGCACCAGACCGTCGCCCAGCGAAGCGCTGATCGCGCTGGATGGGAGACGGGAACCGGTCACCGCGGTGCTAACGGATTGCGCCGCGAGCAGATGTTGAGTTGCGCGCACCAGGTCGTCCAGCACAGCGTCGGCGCTGCCCTGTGAACGCAGTGACGCAATGGCCTGCTGCAGTTTCTCCGCCCTTCGTCTGGCTGAAAGCTCTCGCAGCGACGACGCGTACGAGCTCTGGACGAACGCGATGAGGATGGCGACCAGCGCCATGGCGTACAGGCTCTGGGCGATGACGAGGGTTGTTACGCCGCCGAGGGTCACAGCGCCGAGCCATGGGCGGATGCGGCCCGCGATCTCGGCTCCAAGCCGGACGAACGGTGTCGAGGTCGCGTACGACACCATCGCCCGCACCAGTGCGGAAGAACTGGCGTTGTAGACGAGAGCCGCCAGCATCCCAGCGGCCACCTCGACGACCGTGGGGTCAAAGCCAGACGAGACACCCAGTAAGCGAGCAGTCGCGATGCCGAGCACCGTGGCGATCAGCGTCTGACCGAGATTGAAGGCGACCTTCACCCAAGGCAGCCGGACGGCGATGCTGCCGGTCAGTGACCCAAACGCAGCGACGACGAGGACGTGACTCGGCGGGAGCAGGACGAACATCGGGACGAAGGCCACTTCGTCCATCTGGATGAACTCGAGGCTCTGTGCCGTAGCGATCTCGCGCTGCGGACGAACATTGACGTAAAGGAGGAGCAGCGCGGCAGCACCCGCGACGATGACTGACGCGGCGCTGGCCTCCACCGACCACGTGAGCGCTGCGGCAAGAGACAGCACCGTCCCGGCGACCAACGTCGCCGCGGCAACACATGACAACCGCACAGGCCCGGGTGTCGAGCCTGCGCGGTCCATCAGACCAAGCTAGAAGAGATCAGCCCCAGGAGGAGCCGGCGGCCTTGCCCCAGGAGGAGCCGGCGGCCTTGCCCCAGGAGGAGCCGGCGGCCTTGCCCCAGGACGAGCCGGCCTTACCCCAGGACGAGCCGGCCTTACCCCAGGACGAGCCCAGGTCGGCGGCGGTTCCGACGGTGAGGTGCGAAGCGAACATGACAGTCTCCTGACGAGGTCTGCGCGGCGGCCACGTCGGCTGCCCGTACGAATATGACACGTCCAACCACATAACGTCACCACTCTGCGGCAAAGTTACGTGGATCTGAGGCCCTTATCACACTACGCGGCCCCTGGTGAAGCCGCCACGCGCCCCGAAGCACGAGTCGTTCGTCACGCTGAGCCTGATCCTATACCCGGGGGGGACCGTCGCGGAAACCCCGACTCACCGGAATCTCGTCCTGGGCGCACGCCGCCCCGTGGACGTCAGCGCCACGGCCACGACTCCAGCGGCACCGAGCAACGCCAGCACAAGTGCGATGTCGGTGCCTTCCGCGATGAGACCGGCCAGCGCTACCGCGCTGCCCTGGGCGAGTTGCATGACAGCGTTGCCCAGCCCGAACACCCGCCCGCGGGCTGAGCGGGGGATCGCGGCGGCGATCATCGACTGGATCGCAGTGAGGTAGCCGAGGGTGGCCCCGGACACCGTCAGGGCCACCACGACGAGGATCGCCGACCCGGTCAGGTGGGCCAGGAGCCCGCTTACGCACACGGTGGCGCCGGCGCCCATCGCGCACGGGTAGATCAGCCTCTGCTGGCGCTCCAGCGGGAGCCGCCCGAACAGCGCGAAGCCGACCACGTTGCCCAGCGGCGCGGTCGCCATGATGACGCCGGCCAGCCGCGTTCCGCCGCCGAGCTGGTCGGCGAACGGTACGGCGAGCCCCTCGGCGATCACGATGAGTCCCGGACCGAGCGCCAGGAGGACGAACCAGCCCTTCATCCGGGGCGTGCGGGTGACGATCCGCAGCCCTTCCAGGGCAGCCGCCCATACCTTCGGCTTGCCGCCGTCCTCGATCCACGGCTGCGGCCGAGACCGCACGAAAACCAGGATGAGCAGCGCCGAAACGACGTACGTCACGGCGTCGAGGACCAGCGCGACGTAGGGGCCGGTCAGCGCCACCAGGGCTCCGCCGATCACGAAGCCGCTGACCTGCACCGCCTGCCGGGTCGAGGCCACGAACGCGTTGCCGACCGGAAACGCATCGCCCTCCAGCACGTCGGCGAGGGTCGCCAACCTGGCGGCGCCGAACGGGATCTGGATCATCTCGACCACGAACAGCAGGATCAGCAGGATTCCCAGAGGAAGCCCGGGGATGACCAGCAGCAGGATCAGCCCGGCGCGGACGAGGTCGGCCACCACGAGCAGCTGCTTGCGGGGAAGCCGGTCGGCGATGGTGGCCAGCAGCGGGGCGAAGAGGTACGGCGCGAAGCTCACCGCGAACGCGGCTGCGGTCAATCCCGGTGACCCCGTCCGGCTGAAGACTAGAGCGGCGATCGCCAGCTTGGTGATGTAACTGCCGGCGAGGGAGAGGACGTCGGCGACCCACAGCCCGGCGAACTCGCGGTCACGGAAGAGGTCGCGGTAGCGCAGCGCTACCTGGCTCGACCCTTCCGTCACCACGTCATCATGCCGTGCCACTCCGTCGCTGGGCCACCGGGCGCCGCTCGCCGGAGCCGCCGGCGCCGGCTACACCGGGATGGTCGGGTCCTCGACCTGGGTGGTGCCTGCACGGTAGGACGGTCAGGACGTCAGCACCTTGTAGTCGATGAAGGTGGCGTACTGCGACTGCCGCACGCCCAGATGCTCTAGGTCGAGGGAGCCGTCGAATCCGTCGAACAACCTCTTACCGCCGCCCAGCACGACCGGCGCGATGATCACGGTCAGCTCGTCGACCTTGCCGCTAGCCAGGGCCTGCCGGATCACGTCGGCGCCACCCATGATGTGGACGGTCTTCTCCCCGGCCGCGACCTTGGCCTGCTCGAGCGCCGTTTCCAGGTCGCCGACGAACGTGAACCCCTGGGCCGGATCGGGCTGGTCCTCCGGCCGGTGCGTCACGATGAACAACGGCAGGTCCCACGGGTTGGTGCCGCCCCAGTGCTCGGCTGCCTCGTACGTCCAGCGGCCCGCGACAACCGCACCGACGCCGGACATGGCCTGCTCCAGCCACTCCTTGTCCTCGCCGCTCGGCTCCCCTACCGGCTCGCTGTCGTAGCGCCACGGCCCGCCGAAGACCCAGTAGTGCAGTCGCTCGCCACCTTGGCCGAGGCCGCGGCCCGGACCATCGTCCGGCCCGGCGACGTAGCCGTCCACCGAGGTCGTGATCCCTGCGACGATCTTTCCCATGGCGGTGTCCTTCCCGGTAGTCGGCATCCAGCGCCGGTGGCATGGTGACCACGACCGTCCCGGGAACTCATCGCGCACGGCTCATCACGCCGGGCACGGACACAACGACCCGCCCCGGGATGCAGTGCCGATGAGTTCGCCAGGGGAGGGGGTCTGCACCGGCACAGAACACCACCCCCGAAGGAGCACCGATGAGGACCCTGATGGTCTCCGAGGTGGGCTCGCTCGACGGCGTCGTCCAGGCGGCCGGCGGCGGTGAGCCGGAGTTTCGGCACGAGGGCTGGACGTTCGACATCGACGTAGACCCGAGGGTGATACGAGTACGAGCTCGAGGAGGTGCGGGAGGCTGATGCGCTGCTGCTTGGCCGCATCACCTACGAGGAGTCCGCGGCGGCCTGGCCCCGGGCCGCGAGGAGACCGATGACAGGGGCTTCGCCGAGAAAGCTCAACGCGATGCCGAAGTACGTCGTCCACCACGCTGAGCGATCCACAGTGGAAAGCACCCACGTCTTGTCCGGCGACGTGGCCAACGCGGTGGCGCAACTGATGCAGTCCGCGCGGGACGCGACGAGGCCATCGGCGGCGCCAACTCCATGATCGGCGCTCTCGCCGAGTCACTGGTGCAGCCTGATCCTCGGGGACCCCCCGGCTCCGCACCAGGTATTGCGGCGGAGGACATAGATCATGTAGAGATGTCGTCATGATGAATCTGGCCGAAACCCGCTCCCCCTTGGTACTGGAGGCGCACAGGCACCCACGTCCGGCCAAGCGCACGGGCCGGGTCTGCGCCGGCGTCAGCGCGCTACTGATCGCCGCCGGATGTGCCACCGGCGGCTCGGACGCTGGCCGCGGTGATGGACAGGTAGCCGCCGGGCGTGGCGAGGTCGACCTGATAGCGCCGTCGCCCAAGACTGTCGGACCGAACGGTGAACAGGCCCAGCCGTCGGCCGACATCGTCCTTACCGACGAGGACCTCGCGGCCCTGAAGAGGCTCGAGCCGCCGAAGGCAGGGGTTTTGTGGCCGGCCTCGTTCCAGTTCTACAAGGTCGCCAGCGAAGGTATTCGCTCGGAACTGGGGAAGGTCGACGGCAAGGTCATCGCCGAGACGGACTCCGGCTACGACCCCGCGGTGCAGGCCAACGACGTCGAGAACGTCATGGCCCAAGACCCCGACATCATCTTCACCTGGCTCGTCGACCCGGTGCAGGGCGCCCAGGCGTTCCGGCCAGCCGCGGAAGCCGGTGTCGAACTGTCCTTCATGAGCAACCTGCCCAACGGCTTCGAGCATCCTGAGGACTACGTCGGAGTCGTGACCGACGACCTCTACGGCATGGGGCAGGCTGCGGCAGAGATGATGGCGGACGCGCTCGGAGGCAGCGGCCAGATCGGCTTCGTCTACCACGACGCCGACGCGTTCGTCACCAACCAGCGCGACCAGGCGTTCAAGGAGACGATCGAGAACGAGTTCCCCGACATCGAGATCGTCGCGGAAGGCGGGTTCGCGGAGCCGGATCAGGCGTACAACGTCGCAAACGACATGGTTCTGCAGCACCCTGATCTCGACGGCATCTACGCCGCTTGGGCGGTTCCGGCCAACAGCGTGGTGGAGGCGCTGCGGGCCAACGACAAGCCGGACGTCAAGGTGATCACCCTCGACCTCGACCCGACCGTCGCGGTGGACATGGCCAGCGGCGGAAACGTCGCCGGCATCGTCGCAGACGTGCCGCACGAGATCGGGCGTGCGATGGCGGTGGAGGCGCTGTGGGGTCTGATCGGGAAGAAAGCTCCACCGTTCGTGATAGTGCCGACGATGAAGGTCACTCGAGACAACCTCATCACGGCCTGGAACGAGTCCTTGAAGGAGGATCCTCCGCAGGAAGTTCTGGACGCGCTCGGCAACTGACGTCAGCAGCGCCGCCCGCAGCGTCGCCGCGTGGCGCCCGATCCGCCAGGACCGGTGTCGACCGATCGCCGGCGAGACTTGGAGCGACCTCATGCGTGTTGGAACGAGGATCGGCGCGAGCCGGACGCCAGGCGTGACGAGCACCGAGCAGGACCGATTCCGCTTCGACGTTCGCAGCTACATCGTCTACCTCGGGTTCCTCGTGGTGTTCGTGTTCTTCGCCGTCACGTTGCGCGACACCGGGTTCCTGACGCTCGACAACTTCATGAGCATCGTGCGGCAGTCGGCGCCGATCGCAGTCATGGCCGTCGGTATGGCGTTCGTACTGTCCGCCGGGGAGATCGATCTGTCGATTGGGTCCGTCGTCGCTCTTTCCGCGTTGACGGCTGCGCTCATCCTGAGCTCGACCGGAAACCTGTTCCTCGCGGTCGGATCGACCCTCGCCGTCGGCGTCCTCATCGGGTTGTTCAACGGTCTCGCCACCGTCAGCCTCAGGGTCCCCTCGTTCCTGGTCACTCTCGGCACGATGTCGATCGTGGCTGGGCTGGCTCGCGGCGTGACCGGTCTCGACGCCGTCCCGGTTACCCACGCCGAGTTCAACTTCTGGTTCGGTTCGGGCTCGATCGGACCGTTGTCCATCCTGCTGCTCTGGGCGTTCGTGGTGGCGACGGTCGGTCACTTCCTCTATCGGAACACGAAGTTCGGCCGGCGCGTCCTCGCTACCGGAGGCGATCCGCTCGCAGCGACGGCGTTGGGCATCCACATCAAGCGGGTCAAGGTCGCCGTCCTGATCATGTCGAGCACGCTGGCGGCGCTGGCGGGCATGCTCTACGCAGGGCGACTCCACGGCGCCCGGTACACGCTGGGCGACGCCGACCTCCTCACGGTCATCGCGGCCACGGTGGTCGGCGGAACCTCGCTCTTCGGCGGTCGAGGAAGCATCGTGGGCGCTGTCGCGGGTGCGTTGCTCATGGGCATGCTCAACAACGGCCTCGTGATCATGGGACTGTCCGTGAGCGAGCAGCTCGTCGCCCGCGGCCTGGTGATCATCGTCGCCGTTGCGCTGAGCCTGAGAGGTCCCCGTGACCAGTAGGCGATGGGACCTGTTGGTGATCGGCGACTGCGGGGTCGACATCTACGTGGCGGTGCCTCGCCTCCCGGCGTACGACGAGAAGGTGCCGGCCGATCTCTTGGGGATGTACGGCGGGGGCGTCGCGGCGAACTTCGCCTGTGCCGCTCAACGCTTCGGCCGCCGGGTGGGTTTGCTCGCCTCGGTCGGCCAGGACCCGTTCGCAGCGCTGGCAGTGCGTACCGTCGAGGACTTCGGCGTCGACGTCGGCCCCATCCGGCGGATGGCGGACGTCCCCACCGCCTTCTGCTTCGTCGCCTTGGACGGAACCGGGGAGAAGGCGTTGACCATCGTGCGGACGCCGACGTTCTTTCCCACCTTGGACCAGATCGACCCGGAGCTGGTGGGTGAGGCGAGCGTCGTGCACATGGCACCGTTCGATATCGGCGTCGCCGCGCAGGTGGCCCGTGAGGCGAGTCGACGAGGAGCGCAGGTGACCGTGGACCTCGAGCCGGGGATGCTCGCAGCCGGCGACGACGCGCTGCAGGACCTGCTCCGTCAGACCACGCTGGCGATGCCGAACCAACAGTTCCTCACCGCACGCTTCCCGGACCGGTCGCCGGCCGACGCTGCCCGCGCGCTCCGCAGCCTCGGTCCGGAGGCCGTTGTCGCGACTCTCGGCTCGGAAGGTGCCGTGGTCGCGACCGGCGCAGGGGAGACCCACGTCGCAGCGGTACCGACCCGGGTCGAGGACACCACCGGCGCCGGGGACTGCTTCAACGCCGTCCTGGTGTCGGCGTGGCTAGAGGGCACAGACCTGGTGGAGGCGGCGAGGTGGGGTGCCGCCGCGGCCTCGATCGCCATCACGGCGCAGGGTGCTCGTTCGCGATTGCCCACGCGTGCCGAGGTCCTTGCCGTTGCAGCACGCGCCAGGGGCGGGACGGATGCGTAGGACCGCGACCGAAGAGCCGGTCGTCGTCGGCCTGTACGGGGCGGGGTCGCACGGTTGGCGGCGGATCCTGGTCCAAGAGGGTTTGCCGTTCGCAACCGATCCGGATGGCTCCTGCCCGATCATCGTGAGCGAGCAGGCCGTGCCGGACTGGCTGGAGAGCTACCTTTCCGGCGGCGGGGTATTCGTCCTCAGCAATGCCAACGACCTCGACGGCTTGCTACCCGCGGGCCCCCTGATGGCGGTCAACGCGATGAGGCCCGCGACCTCGGTCCATCCGGTAGTCGCGCCGTGCCTGGCGAGGGTCTTCCCCGGACGTGGGTTCGGTGAGATCCGGCTCCACGAAGACCGCGTCACCAAGAACGGCATCGTCCAGGACGTATTTCCAGTCTTCGCTGAGCGAAGCGTGGGGGCCGGCTACCTCATCTACACGGGCCTCCCGCTGTCAGGGCTGCTGACCTCTCAAGGTGACCGGCTGCGGTCGTTCTGTCACTTCTCTGCGATCACCGAGCGCGTCGCAAACGTCGACAAGGCGCTGGTAGCCGACGTCATGGTCGACATGGTCCGTGCCGCTTTCGCCAAGGCTCCGCTGCCATACGTTTCCCTCAGTCGCTTTCCAGGGCAGGTGCCATCGGTCTTCATCCTCCGCGTCGACGTCGACGGAGCCTTCGATGGCCGAACGATGCGCCTGGCGAAGGCGGCTGAGAGCAGCGGCGTGCGCGCATCCTTCTTCGTCAACGCGGTCAACTGTGAGCGGTGGGCCGGTGAGCTGCCCCACCGGGGCAGCCAGCATGAGCTGGGTCAGCATGGATTCGTGCACAACCTGTTCAACTCGGTGGAGGAGAACATCGAGAACCTGCGTAACGGTGCACGCTGGCTGAGCGAGCACACCTCGGTCGAGCCGCGCTCTTTCGTCGCGCCTCGTGGGTTGTGGAACGATGCGCTCGACCAAGCACTTGCGGCCGAGGGGTACGCGTACTCCTCGGACTTCGGCCTGGACTTCGACTCCCTGCCGTTCCGGACCTCCGCGGGCGTGCTTCAGGTGCCCGTCCACCCGTACTCTCCGGAACGCGCGGCCCGATACGCCGAGGAGCGTGGCAGCCCGGCTCCGACGGCCGATGCGATCACCAAGCACTATGTCCGCGTGATGGAGGTGCAGCAGCGTGCCCGGCGGCCCGTTCACCTCTACGGCCATCCCGAGGTGCTCGGTGCGCATGCCGATGCCGTCGTACCCGCGCTCGCACGTGAAGCGCGCTCGCGCGGGCTGCTCAACATGACCCTGGAGGAGTACGCACGGTGGTGGACCGACCGCGAGTCTGCGGGAATGCGGCTGCGGTGGCGCAGTGAGGAGCGGACCCTCCACGTGCGCTTCGACGGCGATGGAACATGGTCGGTCGACGCGGAACCGTCACCGCATGGCGCCGTGGCCGTAGTTTCCCGGCAAACGACGAGTCGCTCAAGGGTGGGGAGACCCTGATGGACACGACGGCCCAAGGTCGCGACAGCCGTGCCGCGACAACACCTTCCGACGACGTCCCGCTGAGGGTGGAGGAGCTCTCGAAGTCCTTCGGCAGCGTCCAGGCGCTGACCGGGGTGAGCCTTTCGGTTCGGAAGGGAGAGGTGCTCGGTCTCCTGGGGGATAACGGCGCGGGAAAGTCAACGCTCGTCCGGTGTCTGTCGGGTCTGCACGCTCCCGACAGCGGCTCGATCTTCATCCACGGCGAGAGGTTCGTGTTCTCCTCCGCCGACGACGCGCGAAGCGCCGGTATCGAGACCGTGCACCAGACGCTGGCCGTCGTACCTGACCTCGACGTCGCGGCGAACATGTTCCTGAACCGCGAGATCACGCTCACCTGGTGGCCGGGACGGCAGCTGGGGTGGCTCCACAAGCGAAGCATGTACGCCGAGTGCCGAGAAATCCTCGACCGGCTCCATGTTCGAGTTCCCTCTGTCCGTATGAAGATGGGTCAGCTCTCCGGAGGGCAGCGGCAGGCGGTGGCAGTCGGGCGAGCCGTGAGGTGGAGCCGCGACATCGTGCTGCTCGACGAACCGACCGCTGCCCTCGGCGTCGAGCAGTCCTCGACGATCCTGTCGCTGATCCGCCGCCTCGCTGACCAAGGCGTCGCGGTCGTGCTCGTCAGCCACAACATGCAAGACGTCATAACCGTGTGCGACCGGGCGGTGGTCCTGCGGCACGGCAGGAAGGTCGGTGATGTCGACATCGAGGGGGTTACCGCGCCGGACCTCGTCGACCTCATCACCGGTGCCCAGCGGGCTGCAGGTGGGACGAAGAGTGCGCGATGAGTGAGGAGACGGCCGTAGTCGCAGGCCTGACCGGACCCAATGGCAAGGGAGCGATCGACCGAGAGGCTCCCCTGCCGCTGTACTACCAGCTCAAGCTCGCGCTGCTGGAGCAGTTCCAGCAGAACCGGATGCAGCCGGGGGACAAGCTCCCGACCGAGTCAGCGATCGAGCAGCACTACGGACTCTCCAGAACCACGATCCGGCAGGCGCTCGGCGATCTGGAGGTCGAGGGCGTCATCGAGCGGGTCCAGGGCAAGGGAAGCTTCTTGAAGGCGCGGCCGGTGCAGCACGTGGCCCGGCTGACGTCGTTCGCCGAGGACATGATGGCCCACGGCCGAGTCCCGTCCCGCAGGATGCTCAAGTCGAGCGTCGTGCGCGCCAGCCCGGACGCGGCCGCCCGCTTGCGCTGTGACGTCGACGACAAGTGCTACTACCTCGAGCGTCTCCTGCTGGCGGACGGGGAGAAGATCGGGTTCGCGCAGACCTGGATCCTCATCAAGGCCCTCGGGGGCCACGAGGAACGGCTCCAGCAGCTGCAGGGCCGCTCGCTGTACCGGCTGCTGCGGGAGCCGCCGATCGGCGTGGAGCTCACGTCCGGGTCTGAGGTGCTCTCAGCAAGGCCGGCCAGCGCCGACACCGCGGGCCTCCTCGAATGCGGGGAGGGGCAACCGTTGCTCTGTGTCGAGCGGGTCGCCCGCACCGCGGAGGGGATCGCCGTGGAGTGGACGACGACGGTCTTCCCGTGGGACCGGTACCAGTACTCCGTGGAGATCACCGCGCCGTGAGGTCCATCCGCGTAGTGTCTCGACGAACGACCGTGGGTGGGTACGTCGCATAGGTCAGGTGACATCGTGAACGACAGACCCCCAGTGGCACCCCCGTCCCACGGGTTCCATGCCGTCTTCCCGGGGCGCAAGCCGCTGATCGGGACCATCCACCTCGAGCCACTGCCCGGTGCTCCGAAGTACACCGGCGCGTCACTCGCCGGGATCACCGTCCGGGCGGTCGAGGACGCGAAGCGGTACGTCGCCGGCGGGATCGACGGTCTCATCGTCGAGAACGAGGGGGACATCCCGTTCCTGAAACCGGAGCAGATCGGTCCCGAGACGGTGGCCGCGCTGACCGTCGCGACGGCGGCAGTGGTCGACGCCGTCGACGTACCCGTCGGCGTCTTTTGCCTGGCCAACGCCACCATCCCGAGCCTGGCCGTGGCCAAGGCGACCGGCGCGCGGTTCATCCGCGCCAATCAGTGGGCCAACGCCTACATCGCGAACGAGGGGTTCATCGAGGGCTCCGCCGCGGTGGCCCTCCGGTACCGCGCCGCGATCCACGCCGGCGAGGTGGCGGTTCTCGCCGATGTGCACGTGAAGCACGGCAGCCACGCCATCGTCGCCGACCGCTCAATCGCCGAACTGACCCACGACACCGAGGCGTTCGGTGCAGACGCGCTGATTGCGACCGGCCAGCGGACCGGCGACCCGACCACCGTCGAAGACGTGGCGCAGATGTCCAAGGTGGCGAACCGACCGGTACTGGTCGGCAGCGGGCTGAACACGTCCAACGCCCGCGACCTCATGACGGTCGCCGACGGCGCCGTAGTTGGCAGCGCCATGAAGGAAGGCGGCGTGTGGTGGAACCCGGTGAGCGTCGAGCGGACTCGCAGCATTGTGGCCGAGGTCGACAAGGTGCGGTGACGTCGGTGGAACTGTTCTTCCTCGACTCGGCCGTCCCGCAGGAGGTCGAGATCGCCGCCGCCTCAGGGGTGGTGAGCGGAGTGACGACCAACCCGGCGATCCTGCACAAGGCCGCTCCAGACGTCGAGCCGATCGCCCACA
Source organism: Actinomycetota bacterium (assembly GCA_030773435.1). Taxonomy (GTDB): domain Bacteria; phylum Actinomycetota; class Actinomycetes; order Propionibacteriales; family Nocardioidaceae; genus JALYMZ01. The sequence goes on from JALYMZ010000005.1 coordinate 11,621, forward strand.
TGCTCGCCTTGTTCGATCTGTTCCCCGACGGGCCGGTCTTCTTCCAGCTGCACGCCGCGGACACAGCGTCGGCCGAGGTACAGGTGGAGCAGCTTCTCCGTGCGCTCGGGGCCAGGCACGACCGGCTCGTCTTCAAGCTTCCGGCGCAGCGGGACTGGTTCTCCTTGGGCGCAGGACTGGCGCAAGATGGCCACGAGGTAGCCTTCACCGCGGTGTACCACCCCGGTCAGTTCCTGGCCGCGGCGCAGGCCGGAGCCCGCTACGTGATCCCTTACGTCGACCGGGCACGCAGGCTGCGCCCCGGGCACGAGGACGTCGTGGCCGCGTTACGCGCCGTCGCCGTGCCGGACACACCGCGGATCCTGGCAGCGAGCATCAAGTCGGTGGCGCAGGCGGTCGAAGCATTTCGTAACGGCGCGGACGCGATCACCGCGCCGTGGCAGGTGCTTGACGGGATGATGCAGGACGAACTGACCGACTCCGCTGTCGAAGAGTTCCGAGCTCACGTGCCGACGTGAACCGCACCGCCAGGGAGCGTCGGTCCGGCTCAGCGGCTGGGGCGGAGAGTCTCGGGGAACGACATTAGCCGCCGCTGGCTGCGTCGAGGACCGGCACGTCGTATGCGGCGGTCGGCGGTGATTGTCGCCAGGCGTTCGGAACGGGCCTGGGCGATGAGCAGCCGGTCGAAGGGTCCCCGATGGTGTTGGGGCAGTCGCTGTGGACGACTGGGTCCCGCGGCCGATCCGGATGTTGACGGCATGACCCGCCCGCACGTTGCTGGACTGGCCGTAAAGGGCTGCGCTGGGATGGGGCGATGGTCGATCCCGGCTACATCGTGGTGCTGAATGGCGCTCCGCGCTCCGGCAAGTCGAGCATCGTCGCGGCGATCCAGGACGAGTTCGCAGATCCGTGGATGAACCTCGGCGTGGACGTCTTCGCCGAATGGGTCACGCCACCGCGGTACCGGCCCGGTATCGGTCTGCGTCCGGGCGGCGAGCGGCCAGACCTCGAAGCCTGGGTGCCGGTCCTCTTCGCCGCGATGTATGCCTCGGTGGCCGCCCACAGCCGGCTCGGGCTCAACGTGGTCGTGGACGTTGGCCACCACGACGACTACGCCACGCCGCGAGGGATCCTCCCGCGGGTAGCGGCCCAGCTGTACGACCTGCCGGCCTTCCTGGTCGGCGTCCGCTGTCCGCTCACGGTGGTCATGCAACGTCGGGCTGTCGAGGAGCCCGGTAGGGAAGGACGCTATGCCCGCAGGGGGCCGGGAGGTGCGATACCAGAGGCAGTGCGTCGCTGGCAGATCGAGACCCACCGGCCCGGGATCTACGACCTTGAGGTCGACACCTCAGTCGAGAGCCCCAGCGAGTGTGCGGCACGAATTCGCGCTCGAGTCGAGAGCGGTGTGGCGCCTGCGGCCTTCCGGCGACTGGCGGCAACGTCCGCTCCCGTCGAGGAGGCTTCCCCCGCGCGGTCGTTCAGGCCGCAGAGACCTGATGTGTAGCGCGACGGCTTCTACGTGGCTGATCCACCTGCGTCGATGACCGGTACGTCGTACGCGGCGATGCGGCGGTCGGCGGTCACGATCGTCAGCCGTTCCGAACGGGCCTGCGCAACGAGCAGGCGGTCAAAGGGGTCCCGATGGTGCATGGGCAGCCCCGCCACCGCGAGACCATGCTGGGCGTCGAGCGGCAGCACCTGAACGCCACTGTTGAGCACGTGCTCGCGCAGGCCGAGGGGAATCGAGAGCTTGCCGATCGCCGCCTTCACGCCGATCTCGGCGAACGACACGACGCTGAACAGCAAGTCGGAAGCCCGCTCGATCGCCTCGCGCGCGCCGCGTGACAGGGCTAGGGATCCTTCCAGCTGCTGCAGCACGACGTGGGTATCGAGCAGCAACCTCACGTCGCCTCGTTGAGGAGCTCGTCGACTTCGTCGTCGCTGAACTCGAAGTCCTCGCCGATGATGATGCGGCCGGCGAGAGAACCGCGTGCCGCCAGGAACCGCGTCCCCGTTGTGGGGTGCTCGATCCGGATCAGCCGTGCCACCGGCACGCCGTGCCGTGCGATCTCGACAGTCTCCCCATTTTCGACCAGGGCGAGCAACTTCGAGAGGTCGGTTTTGGCTTGGCCGACGTTCACCAGCATGGCAGAAAGACTACCCGCCTTGGCCAAGCTTAGCCAAGCAACGCTGTGCGGTACAGGTGAGACACCCGCGACGGCGGCGACGCGACGACCCTGAGACTCAGTAGCTCGCGGCCTCGGCGCGTTCCACCAGCTGGGCGAGGTCGCCAGGGCCATTCGCATACCGGCTTCGTTGTCCGCGGGGGATACAGCGTCGGGGACTCCGTCGTGGACCATGAGGACGGCTGTGCCGTCAGCATCGTCCAGGAGCGTGGTGGTGATGGTCATCTGGCCCTGGAGCTCTGGGGCCGACGACTCGAACTCGACCGTCTCGACCACGTGCTCGTCCGGCACGATCTTCGTAAAGTGGCCGTGGTAGGTGTCGGTTCGACCTCCGGATTTCCCCACGCCGTCAGAACCGTCGTACGTCAGGGAGACGCGGAACCGCCCTCCTTCACGTCCCTCGTACTCGTGCATGTGCGCGGTCATGCCCGCCGGGACGCGCCATCGGGCGATCGCGTCCGCGTCCATCAGCGTCCTGAAGACGACTGCACGACAGGCCTTGACGTGCCCACGAACCTGCGTCGAGTACATGAGTCGAACCTACTCGCCGCAGGACGCGGCGGGCGACGTCGGCGGACAGGCGCTCGAACTAGGCCTGGGGGACGAGGTGGCGATGGACGTCGTGCCGGTGGTGTTCGGCTCCGGCAAGGGTATTTCGGGCCGGTCGGCGACAAGCACCTGCTGGAGGACCCCGACGTGGTGATCCGGGGGAACCGGGTGCTGCACTTGCGCTACCGGGTTCGCCGCTGAGGTCGGCGGTGCGTGTCGTGCACGGCTCGTTGACCACGGCGGTGAGGAGGTGATGGCCATGGTTGATGACAGTGGGCTCGCGCGGCGAGGAAGGTTGCTCCGCCGCGCTCGGACGACGTCGGAGGACCACACGGCGACGACGTTCGAGCTGTTCTTCGACCTGGTGTATGTCTTCGCCGTGACTCAGGTCACTGGGTACATGACTCATGAGCACAGCGCGCACGGCGCACTCCAGGGGCTCCTGCTGCTGGCACTGGTGTGGTGGACGTGGTCGGCATATACCTGGCTGGGGAACCAGGCCCGAGCCGACGAGGGCGTCCTGAGGACGGGGATGGTGGTCGCGATGGCCGCCATCTTCGTGGTTGCCCTCACCATCCCGGAGGCGTGGCACGACGCACCAGGTGGGCTGAACGGGCCCGTCGTCCTGGTGTTGGCCTATCTGCGGGTCCGGACGGTGCATCTGGCCGTCTACGCTCTCGCCGCGGCCGCGGCCGGGGACCTGGGGTTGCGGCACCAGCTCGCCATCACCTTGGCGCCCATGCTCGCCCGCGCAGCCATGCTGCTGACCGGGGGCGCTGCTCGGCGGTTGGCAGCAGACGCTCATGTTCGCCGGTGCTCTCGTGGTGGACTGGGGCGGGACCTACCTGACTTCCCGGCATGGCAGCTGGCGGTTGCACAGCGCTGCGCATTGGACCGAACGGCACGGCTTGTTCATGATCCTCGCGATCGGTGAGTCCGTCGTCGCCATCGGCGTGGGCGCGGCGGAGCAACCGATCAGCGGGCCACTCCTGTTCGCGGCCGTACTCGGTGTTGGTGCCGCGGTATGCCTGTGGTGGCTCTACTTCGACCTGGTCCAGCTCGCGGCTGAGCGCAGACTCCTGGAGGAGCAGGGGCAAGCCAGGGTGAAACTGGCTTTCGAGGCCTACACCTTTGCGCACTTCCCAATTGTCGCCGGTGTGGTGGTCGCCGCGCTCGGCGTGGAGGGAGTTCTGGCGCGCTGGCGAAAGCCAGCCACTCGGCGGCTTCTACGTGCTGGCGCTGTTCGGTGGCTTCGCCCTCTATCTGGCCGGCCACCTCTTCTTCAAGCACCACCTGCACAGCGCGCTGAGCCGTCCACGGCTGATCACCCTGGCTCTGCTCCTGGCGATCTTGCCTGTAGGGGCAGTCCTCCGGCCCTTGGCAGCCCTCGTCGCCGTTGTGCTGATCCTTGGCGGGCTCGTCGGATTCGAGACCAACCGCTACGCGCAGGTACGGAACAGCCTCCGAAACGCATAGAACCGACGACACGTGCGCCCAGCTGCCCTTCCGCCTCGCCGTACCTGCCACCTGCAAAATAACCGAGCCACGGGTGTCAGCGTGAATCAGCACGCCGCCCGGTCCAGGTTTAAGCCGAAAAAGCAGCCTTCGCGGCGACTCGTTGGAGATGCGCCTATCGTTGTGGCAAGGATTGCGCCAGGCTCTGTTGTGCAGTTGGACGTGACCTGGCCCCGACTCCGCAGAGAGCCAGGCATATTGGCCCCCAGAAGGGGGCATCCCTTCGCGTCCGGCCGCTGCTCCTCACGCGCCTGCGCCAATTGGAGGGGTCTGTGGTATGCCACTAATCTCAGCAGATCGACTCATTGTGATGGCCACAACTATAGGCTCGACTGCGCCACAGTGACGGACTACTTGAGGTCGGATTCATTCCACAGGCAAGGACTGTGCAACGTTCAGGGACCAAAAGGCATAACTTCGCGCTCCCACATATAGATATGTCTTAGCAACAAAGACCACGAACCGCCCCTCGTCGGCTACGGCTGCGATCGGAGCGCTCGTTCCAAAGCATCTCGGCGAAACTTCCTCACCCTGTAAACAGTGTGCAGAGCAACGTTCAGCATAGCGCACAAACTTAGGATTATGATGATCGATGCCTCTGAAAGCCCGTAGTATTGTCGATCCAAGAACATCAAGATGCTCCAGGGGAGCCCCAACCCAGCAGTCCACATAAGGCCGAAACCCGCAGCAATGTTCGCGTCTTTATTGGATATCCAGAACGCTACACCGGCCAGCACAAGAGCTGAATGTAAAATAGGTGATAGTAAATACCATTTCAATTTCGTCTGTTGGCGTTCGGGCTGGCCACCGACGTGAAGAGATTGGCGGCGGTCATTCCACATCGACATGTTCCTCTTCCCGACGCTCAGATAGCCTTCCCAACCCCCGCACTGCCCACCTTGACAGCTGTGCCATTGATCGATGATCACCCGGATGCGCGCGGTCGTCCCACCATTCGAGCACCCTGGTCGCGTAGAAGGTGACCCACTTCGACGGCTCACCGGCGGGGACATCGACCTCGAACCACACCCGGCCGGGATGGCGTCGCGTCTGGAGCCAGGTGCCGTCTGGCTGGCGCGCGGCGCGGATCTGCTCGATCGCGTCCGCCATGCGCTGGTCGGGCGCGGTGCCGTCGTGGATGGATGCGGCGCGGAAGTAGTCTGCAGCGTTCAGCACGCTGTAGAACCAGCGGAACGGGTACGCCAAGCGCACCACCCAGGGCGCGACCGGCTCACCCGTGGACAGCCGGCGGTACAGGCCGCGCGCGAGCAGATACTCCTCTGCGGTTCGTCGCGCGTCACACACCCGCTCGCGATCACCGGTCACCCGCTCGTAGTCGAG
>JALYMZ010000006.1 GCA_030773435.1 Actinomycetota bacterium
CACCGTTCCCCTCCGACCTTCCCGCCCGCAGGCGGTGGTCGTGCATGGAGGGTCGCTCCCCGGTCACAGTGGCGGGACCGCGCCGGATTCGCACCGGCTTCCTCAACGACGACGCTGTGGACCTCCACAGTGGACCACAGCGGCGTTCCTGCACCAACACCCGGCCCGGCACGGTGGCGCCGAACGGAGTGACGTGGCGCCAGGAGCGACTCGTCACAAGCGGCGGGTCGGCTCGATCAAGGCTGGCTGGTCAGCATGACGGCTGCGCGGGGCGCCGGTGGAAGCGTGTTGTCCGGGTCGTCAGCCGGCGCTGCGCGGGGCGCCTCGTCCTCCAGACGGCTCCGTCACGCTGCCCCTGCCGCAGCCGCCGACGGCGGCCTCCTGGTCACGGATCTACAGCACGCATGAACGCTGACTAAGGCCGGGCTCCACACCGGACCGGTGCGCTGGTTGTCGACGGCCGGCGGCGTGCTGGCCTACCACCGCGGCCAGGTGCTGGTCACGCGAACGCCACCAGTCGGCGCCGCACCGTACCAGTGGGCCGACACCCGCACCGCCCAGCGCAACGGCAGCCGCCGGCGGACGCTGGCCACGACGGCCGGGGGATCTGATACTGCGGATCCCGGAGCTGCGGACCGGCTCGCTCTTCGTCGCTGCTCGAGCGACGCCGGCGCATCGATCAGGCGCTGCCTCGGTGGCGATCGAGGCCTTCCTGCACGGCGTGTCGACCCGCAAGGTGGACGACCTGGTCAGGCACTGGGCGCCGACAGCGGCTTCAGCCAGAGCGAGTGAGCCGGATCTGCGCCGACCTCGACGAGGAAGTCGCCGCGTAGCGGGACCGTCCGCAGAGCGACACCGCGTTCCGTACATGTTCCGCGTCGCCGCCTGTCCGGCAAGCCCGTCGACGCCTCCGGGGAAGAGCCATGAACGCCGCAGACCTCGGCCCCCGGCCGCCGTTGGACGACTGACGTGTCAGCGGGTCCTCAGGCGCCCGTCACCGCGCACGGTGGTCAGGCGACGACCAGCTGCGCGGTCATGTTGCCGTGGAAGTCGCAGATGATGTCATAGGTGCCGGCCTTGGCGGGGGCGCTGAAGGTCATGGTCGAACCGCGGGGCGGCACGACGATCGAGGGGCCGTCCGGGATCGTCACGGTGTGAGCCTCGCCGTCGTTGTTCACGACCTGCACCTGTGCGCCGGCGGCGACGGAGGGAGGCACCGCATAGTCGAAGTCCTCGATGGTGATCGTGGCGCCCTGTGCTGTGGCAGCGCTCGCCGACGTCGCCGGAGCGGGGGAGGCCGACGGAGCCGGGGAGGTGGACGGTGCTGTGCTCGTCGTCGACTCCGGGGTCACCATCGTGGTGGTCTCCTGCTCGGAGGACGAGCACGCGGTGAGCAGCACGACTGTGACGACGGGCAGCAGCAGATGGAGCGGGCGCCGGGACATGGCGAGCCTTTCCGAGGACGGACCTGCGCCGGATGCGCAGGGTCAGAGCAGGTGTGCGTAACCGCTGTTTGCTGTTCGCGCCACGGGCTTGACTCGGTTCAGGGGCTACGCCGGCGTGACGGGAGTGTGAGGTCTCGCCTCGGCGCGTCTGCGTGTCTGAACCGGGCCAAGCCCTCGTCACTGAAGAGCCCCAGGTTCTCTGCCGCTCCTATGCGGGTTGCGGCTCCTGGTTCATAGCCGTGTAGTGGGCTTGCTCGTACTCCCGTGGGGTGAGGTAGCCGAGGCTGCTGTGCAGCCGCCGGTTGTTGTACCAGTCGACCCAGACGGCGGTGGCCCACTCGACGTCGCTGACCTGGCGGTAGGGACCGGCGTGGAACACCGTCGTTCGGATGCAGTCGGTCTTCAACAGCCCGATGACGCACTCCATGAGCGCGTGTCGTAGGCGTCGCCGACGGTGCCGATCGACGGGCGGATGCCTTCGAGGTCCAGGTGGTCGGTGAACCTCAGGGAGGCGTATCGCGACCCGGCATCGTGGCAGATGAGCTCAACCGGCGTCGCAGGGTGGCCTTCGCGGGCGCGCTGCCAGCTCGCCATCCGCAGCGGCGTCATGACCAACTCGACGTCCTTGGCGCTGGCGCAGTGCCAGGCCACAATCGTCTGCGCGAACACGTCGACGATGAACGCCACGTAGACGAACCCGACCCAGGTCCGGACGTAGGTGAAGTCGGTGACCCAGGTGCGGTTCGCGGCGACCGCGGTGAAGTCGCGGTCCAGCAGGTCACTGGCGCGCTGGCCGTCCTTGCTCGGGATGGTCGTGCGGATGCCCTTGCTGCGCCGGATCCCGGTGAGGTTCAGGGCCTTCACCGCCCGGTCGACCGCGCCGGGCGAGACCTCGGGCATCAATCGGCGCACTAGGGAGGTCATCTTCCGACGCCCGTACAGCCCTTCCGGCCTCCGCCGGCGCACGCCGGCCTCGTCGACGTTCCAGGCCAGCTCACGCACCCGGTGCATCACCTGAGCGTCAGTCACGACGCGCGCGGCGACCGGCCGGTCGGACCGGCTCCACAGCCGATAGGTCCGTGCGGCGACCTGGCAGCCCTGCTCGCGCAGAACCCGGCAGATCGACTCGACCGCATGACCGTCGGCGAGCAGGTCGTCGACGAACGCGACGATCAACGGTTGCGGGGGTCGAGCTCCCCGACGCTCCTATTTCAAGCAGCCTGCTGACCCGCCTCGCGACGGCCTCGCCACTGCGGTTGAGGTCGGGCTGGCCGAAGAGGTGAGCGTCGGCGCGCAGGGCGGTATAGGCGGCGTCGGACAGCCGCCGGCGCAGCAGGCGCAGCGCTTCCTGCTTGGTCTTGCCGGCCGCGAGGTGCTTGTCGACGTAGGCCTTTCCGAGGTCACGGACGCCGTGGGCTTGCGTCACGGTGATCATGTGCAGGGCGCAGTTGACGGTCCGGTTGCCACCGCGGTTGAGCCGGACGCGGTCGCTGTTGCCGGACCAGACCGGGATCGGCGCGGTGCCGGTGAAGCGGGCGGACGCGTCGCGCAAGATCCGCGACCGTGTCCGGGCGCTAGCCCCGACGCTGCTCGAGCTGCCGGGCTGCGGCGTGCTGTCCGCGGCAGTGCTGCTTGGCGAGAGCGCCGACGTGCGGCGCTTCCGCTCCCGCCTCCGGCGGCCGCAGCAGCGTCTTGCTCGAGCGCACCGACGAGCCCGGTCTGGTCGCCCGGCTCGCCCGCGGGCCTGCTCGCCCGCATCGGCACCCTCAACCACGAGATCAACGCGTTCGAGCGCGCCGGCGACGGGATCTGGGCGATCGGCGACGTCACGGGGCGTCATGCCGTTCACCCACGTCGCGATGTACCAGGCCGGGTCGTGGCGGACAACATCCTCGGCGCCGCCCGCACCGCGCGGTACGACGGCATCCCCCGGGTGGTGTCCTCGGCCCCCGAGGTCGCCGCCGTCGGGCTGACGAGCGAACAGGCCGCCGACCGGGGGCTTGCAACGGCGAACGCCGAGGTCGACCTGTCGAACGCGATCGCGCGGCCGTGGACCTACGAGAACAACCCCCGCGGCCACCTCGGCGTGCTGGCCGACATCGACGGCAGGTCCTGGTCGGCGCGTGGGCGGTCGGGCCGCAGGCAAGCGAGTGGATCCACACCGCGGCGCTGGCGGTGCGGGAGGAGATTGCGATAGCGCGGCTGCTCGACTCAGTGGCGCAGTTCCGGACCTACGACGAGGGCTGGCTCAAGGCGGTCTCCGCAGTGGCGAGGTAGCGCAGCACCCATCCGCGTATCCAGTTACATTACAGGAGTCGGGTCTGCAGGGAGGACTGTTGATGGACGTTGAGCAGCGCATGCGCGAGGCGGGGCTGCCCGCTGACAGCCTTTTCTCGCGGCGGGCTGCCCTGCCGGAGCCCGTGGAGGAGCTCCACCGCTGGGCGCTGCGGACGGTTGCCGACACCGGACAGCCGCCCGCGGACGCGGACCTCGAGGAGCGGGCCCGCGCGCTCGGGCTGGACCTGCACGGCGCGTTGGCCGCGCTGGCCGCCGCCGAGCTCCTGTTCGTCGACCAGGCGCTGGGCCGGGTCCTGGGCGGTGTGCCGTTCGCCGCCGGGGTGACCACCCATCAGGTCAGCGTCGCCGACGGCCCGACCGTCTCGGCGAACTGCGCGGTCGACGCGCTCGGGATCGGCGCGATGCTCGGACGGGACACCGACGTGCGCTCCGCTGATCCGCTGACCGCCGAGGCGGTCACGGCCTCGCAGCGCGGCGACGAGTGGACGTGGGAGCCGCCGCAGGCCGTCGTCTTCGTCGGGTCGAGCGGGGCTCGCCGGATCACCGACGCCTGCTGCCCGGTCATCAACTTCTTTGCATCTGGCTCCAACGCCGACGACTACCGCGACCGCCACGGACTGACCGGGGAGGTCTTCTCGATGCCGGAGGCCGCCGTGGGCGGCGCGCTGGTGTTCGGCGGCCTGCTCGCCGGCCCGCTGTCGTGACTGCCGGACCCGCGCACGACGCGCGACGTGTCGGCGCCCGCTCGCTGCGGCCCGGCGTGACAACAGGGCTGGTGGCGTCGGCAC
>JALYMZ010000007.1 GCA_030773435.1 Actinomycetota bacterium
CCCACCACACCTCGTGACCGTGCGTGAGCGCGACGACCCGGCGCGCCCCCACGGCCCGCAGCCGCCCGGCGAGCAGCCCGAGTGGCGCCGCCGCCCCGAACAGCACGCGGTCGCACCCGTACGCCGCGAACACCCGCTGCACCCGCCGCCCCACCGCGGGGGTCGGCAGCAGCGTCGAGGTCGGGTCCCGTACGACGGGGAACGGCAGCGCCGCGTCGAATCCGGCCGCGCCGGGCATCGACGCCGTGTACACCACGACCTCATCCGCCGGCATCCGTTCGCACAGCGCCAGCACGAACGCCTCGATCCCGCCGCGGCGGGTCGGGAAGTCGTTGGTCACGACGAGGATGCGGCTCACCGCGGCGAGACCGTGCCGTCCGCGTGCGCAACCGCCCAGGCACGTGCCAGCGCGATGCGCTGCGCGGCGGTCGGGTGGGTGGCGAACAACAGGTAGGACCACGTCGGCGGGTCCAGGTCGGACAGGTTCGTCGTCGACAGCCGGCGCTGCATCGCGACCACGGTGCCCGGGTCACCGGTGAGGTCGAGCGCGTGCCGATCCGCGCGCGCCTCCACCTGCCGGCTGATCGCCGACTCCACCGGGGCCGCCGCCACGCCGACCACGGCCGCCAGCGCGAGGACGGTCACCGCAGCCATCGGGTCGCCGGCGCCGCTCACCCCGCGCCGGCGGACGAACCCGCTGGTGAGGAGCAGGTACAGGGCGGTGACCCCGGCCACCGCACCAGCGGCCCCGATCGCGGTGCCGACCAGCACGTCGCGGTGCTTGGCGTGGCCCAGCTCGTGCGCCACGATCGCGGTCACCTCGTCGGGAGAAGCCTGGGCCAGCAACGTGTCGTAGACGACGATGCGCCGGGTGGAGCCGAAGCCGCTGACGTAGGCGTTGAGCCGCGTCGTACGCCGCGACGCGTCGGCCACCAGCACCTCGTCGACGTCGAGCCCGTCCCGCGTGGCCAGGCGCAGCAGGGTCGTGCGGAGCTCACCAGCAGGCAGTGGCCGGAAGGAGTTGAACACCGGCTCGAACACGACTGGATAGGCGAACGACGTGACCACGACCAGCCCGGCGGCGCCCAGGCTCGCCGGCAGGAACCACCAGCGCGGCAGCCGCCGGGAGATACCGACCAGGAGCAGCAGCGCCCCCGCGGTCAGCCCGACCCCGATGCCGAGACCCTTGGCCCCGTCGGCCAGCCAGCTCCCCCACCCCTGTGTCGACAGCCCCCACCGCCGCAGCACCACCTCGCCCCAGGCCGCGAACGGCAACCGCGCCAGCCACCCGACCACCGCCACGACGAGCACGGCGACCGGCACCTGCAGCCACCACCGGCGCGTGACCCGACCTGCCACGACACGCACACCTGCGAGGCCGCGCCGGGTCAGCCCGAGCCACGCGGTGAGCAGCAGGCCGACCACCATCGCGAGGTAGACGGGGGGGCGCAGCTGGGCGTGGAACGCGTTCCCGCGCGCCACCTGCTCCGCGGTGAAGGAACCGACCACGTCGGTGCTCGAGCGTGGCGGCACCCCTCCCCACGGCGTCAGCAGCACTACGAGCACGAGCAGCACCGCCGAGCTGACCGCCAGCCAGGCCAACGCCCACCGACGTGCCGTCACGCCAGCTCCAGCAGATACCGCCGCCAGCGCCGGGTGAACGTGCGCTCGTCGGTGCCGAGCACCGCCGCGAACGCCGGTCCCACCGTGCCGTCGCGCTGCGCGTGCCGGTAGAACCGCAGCAGCGCCGCCTCGCCGTGTTCCTGCGCGATGAGCCGGCAGGCGAGCCAGGCCGCCTCGTACGCCGCGCCGAGGCCGTGCGCGCCGGTGGAGAAGTCGGCGGCGATGGGCAACGCGGCGGGGGGACCCTGCCGGCGTACCCGTCGCAGCACCTGACCGGCCGCGACCTCCAACGGCACCGGCTCGCGCGCCAGCGCCACATAGTCGGCGAACCCCTCGATGAGCCACAGCGGCATGCCGGTCGTGGCCGCGCCGGTGGCGACGTGGGTCGCCTCGTGCGCCAGCACCACCTCCGCCCCGGTCGAGCCGAGGGAGGTGAAGACCGGTGGGTTCAGCACCACGCGCACCGGAGCGGTGCGGTCGTTGGTCCCGTCGACGGAGCTGGTGACCGCGGCGATCGCGTCGTAGGTGCCCGGCGCGACACCGAGCAGGCGCTCCAAGCCGCCGGCTGCCGGAGGGACCACGATGACGAACCGCCCGGACCAGTCGGACAGCACCCGCCGAACCTGCCGGACCGAGCGCCGTGCCATCGCCGCGACGTCGGCAGTGAGCCGGCGCCGCGCGGACACGACGAGCGCCGGCCCGCTGCGGCGTACGTCGAGCGGGCCCAGCAACCACTCCGGTGCGCGTTCGCCCGGCACGCCGGTCAGGGCGAGCAGCCGCGCGGCACCGCGGCGCCGTA
>JALYMZ010000008.1 GCA_030773435.1 Actinomycetota bacterium
GTGCACCCGTCCCAGCGACTCGTGCCCGAGCACCAGCCGCGGCTCGCCCGCCGGCGCCTGCCCGTAGTCCCCGCGGGCGATCTCCAGGTCGGTGCCGCACACCCCGACGGCGACCGCGTCTACGAGCAGCTCGGTGGCGCCCGGCACCGGATCGGGCACGTCCTCGACCGCCAGCGACCCGGCGTGGCCGGGCCGCACGGTCAGTGCCCGCATGCCGCCTCCGTCGTCTCTGCCCTACTGTCCACCAGCATGGCCGAGTACGTCGCGGCGGTCGACCAGGGCACGACCAGCACCCGATGCATGTTGTTCGACCGGGCCGGGTCGGTCGTGTCCGTCTCCCGGCGGGAGCACCGGCAGATCTTCTCGCGTGCCGGCTGGGTCGAGCACGACCCGGAGGAGCTGTGGCGCAACACCCGGACGGTGCTCGGCGCGGCGCTGGGGCAGGCCGACGTGCGGCCGGCGCAGCTGGTCGCGATCGGGGTGGCCAACCAGCGCGAGACCGCGCTGGTGTGGGACCGCAGGACCGGCCAGCCGGTACATCCGGCGATCGTGTGGCAGGACACCCGGACACAGCAGATCTGCGACGACCTGGCGGCGCTGGGCGGCGGGGTCGACCGGTACCGGGAGCGGGTGGGGCTGCCGCTGGCGACGTACTTCTCCGCCCCCAAGGTGCGCTGGATCCTCGACCACGTCGACGGTGCGCGGGTGAGGGCGGAGCGGGGGGACCTGCTCTTCGGCACCGTCGACAGCTGGCTGGTGTGGAACCTCACCGGTGGTGTGCACGGCGGCGTGCACGTCACCGACGTCACCAACGCCAGCCGCACCCTGCTCATGGACCTGCAGACGTTGGCGTGGGAGCCGGCGATCGCGGCCGAGGTCGGGGTCCCGCTGGCCATGCTGCCGCGGATCTGCGCGTCGTCGTCGCAGTACGGCGTCGCGGCGTCGGGCGTGGTCGACGGCGTGCCGGTGTGCGGGATCCTCGGGGACCAGCAGGCCGCGACGTTCGGCCAGGTGTGCTTCAACGTCGGCGCCGCGAAGAACACCTACGGGACCGGCAACTTCATGCTGCTCAACACCGGCACGCAGCGGGTGGCCAGCACCGCAGGGCTGCTGACCACGGTGTGCTACCAGCTCGGCGAGGCGGCGCCGGTCTACGCCCTGGAGGGGTCCATCGCGGTCACCGGGGCCCTGGTGCAGTGGCTGCGGGACAACCTCGGCCTGATCCACAGCGCCGACGAAGTCGAGGCGCTGGCACGCACGGTGGACGACAACGGCGGCGCCTACTTCGTGCCGGCGTTCTCCGGCCTGTTCGCGCCGCACTGGCGTCCCGACGCCCGCGGCGCGCTGGTCGGGTTGACCGGTTACGTCCACCGTGGACACCTGGCGCGAGCGGTGCTGGAGGCGACGGCGTACCAGACCCGGGAGGTCCTCGACGCTATGCACGCCGACTCGGGGGTGCGGCTGCGGGAGCTGAAGGTGGACGGCGGGATGGTGGGAAACGAGCTGCTGATGCAGTTCCAGGCCGACCTGCTCGGCGTAGCCGTGGTGCGGCCGCGGGTGAGCGAGACGACCGCGCTCGGGGCGGCGTACGCGGCCGGCCTGGCCAGCGGCTACTGGTCGGACCTGGAGGAGCTGCGGCGCAACTGGTCGGCGGAGCGCCGGTGGACGCCGGCGATGGACCCCAGCGAACGCGATCGGCTCTACCGCGGCTGGCAGAAGGCCGTGACCAAGGCGCTCGGCTGGGTCGACCCCGACGCCGGCTGAGCGGGTCTCGAGTACGACGATGCTGCCGTCGGGCAGCACCCACTCGCAGTCCAGGTAGCGCCGGCGGCCGGCAGCAGTGCCGCCCACCCGCGGTGTCCGCCACTAACCTGAGGACACCGCTCGCCGACAGCCGCGCGGGCGTGCAGCGACCTCGGGGAGACCGATGCTTCGACCGTGGCCGGCCGGCGCCCTCGGCGCGGCGGGGCTCGGCGTGCTGCTGCTGCTGACCGGCGGCTGCACTGGCGGCACCGGCCCCGAGGGCAACAGCGCCCCTGCGCCGTCACCCACGCAGACCGCCGTCCGCCCGATCACGCTCGCCGACGTGACCGTCAGCAGCGTGGCGCTGGCCGAGCGGGAGGGCGTCGTGCTGTGCGGCGGCCGTGTGGTCGCCGGCCCACCGGCCGGCGGCATCGAGGCCAACGCGTTCGCGGTCTTCGACCCGGTTACCGGGCGGGGTGATCTCACCGAGGTCGACGTGCCCGCCGGCAGCGGGCTGGAGCCCAACGCACGCTGGCTGCTGATGTTCCGGTGCGTCGACGAGGCGCCGGGCGGCCCGATGCTGCTGGTCGCCTACCAGGAGATGCCGCTGTCGGTGACCGGTGGGGTCGGGCTTCGCGCCGCGTACCGGCTCGACGGCACGCGGGTGTGGCGGCGTACCGACCTCAACCTGCCGGCCACCGTCACCGGCGCGGCGCTGGTGCTGGAGCCGGTGCGGGGGCAGCCGGTGGCCGTGGTCGACGCTGCCAGCGGAGAGACCCTGCAGTTGGCGCAGCCGCCGATGACCACGCAGCTGGTGCTCTCCACCGACCGGATGGTCCTGAGCGGTGCATCGGACCGGCCCAGATTGACGACGCTGGGCGGGCGCACCGTCGCTCGGTTGCCGAACGCGGCCGCCTGGCACAGCGCCGAGGGCGCGCTGTTCGGCGTCGACCGGCGCGAGGTCGTGGCGGTCGACCTGCGCCACGGCGAGCTGCTGTGGCGTCTTCCTATCCGACCCGACCCGCTCGGCGCCCCGGCGGTGGACCGTGGGTCTGGAGTCGCGGTGTTCGTCGACGCCCGGTACGTCGCCCACGGGGTCGACCTGGCGACCGGCGAGGTGCTGTGGCGCGTGCCGACGGAGATGGAGTCGCCGCGGGTCGCCGTCGCATCCGGCGTGGTGCTGGTCGACCAGCGCGACGACGACGCCCAGTTGGTGCTGGACGCCCGCACCGGCGACCCGCTGCCGGTGCAGGACCTGCGGGTGATCGACCTGGGCTCGGCCGGCGCGCTCGTCGTCGTGGACGGGTCGCCGCAGCTGGTGAGCGTCGACGCGCTGCGCCACCCGCCGACGGCCCCACCGAGCGACGACCCGACCGGGTGAAGGTGCGCAGCGGCTGCCGATGTGGCGCTGTCCGGTCGTACGGCGGATGAGCTGCCCCGGCGTGCGGAGGGCGCCCGTAACGGGCTCAGTCGGCGCCCACGGTGAGCCGGACCTCGGTGAGCAGCAGACTGGCAAACGGATGACGCCCGGAGAGACGGCCGAGCGGCCCGTCGGCGGCGACGCTCCAGTCGGCGCCCGCGGCGTGCACCCGCGCCGTGCCCCGCGCCGGGGTGACCACGGTCGCGCCGTCAGGGCGCTGCTGCGCCGTACGTAGACGGAACGGCGCACGCGCCAGCAGGACCGGGCCGCGCCGGAACCGTACGGACGCGATGGCGGTCCCGTCGGCGCGGGCCGACCACGCGTCGCCGTCGTCGTGGTCGAAGGCGGCGAGCTCCTTGGGGATCCCCCACAGCCTCCGTCCGCCGTTGCGGGACGTGGCCGAGTCGACCCAGATGTCGGTGATGCGTACGGCGGGCAGCATCCCCGCCCGCGCTGGGCACGCGACGACGAGCTCGCGGTAGGACAGCGTCCCGTCGGAGCCGTAGTCGGCGAACGCTGTGCCGACGAGGCCAGCGCGGAGCCGCCACAGCGACAGCCACACCTGGCCGCGCAGCTGCCACGGCTCGGGTGGGTAGTCCGTCGAGTGGTCAGCCATCCGTCGACCCGTTACCGGCGGCGACGACCTGACCGGGCTCGGAGGCGGGGACGACCAGCAGGATCGGCAGCCCGGTCACCCGAGGCAGGTCGTCGAGGTTGCACCGCTCGGCCAGCCCTGGCCGCGCCGGCCAGCTGCCGATGACCAGCCCGGCCGGCTCGAGGCGGCGTCGCCGCAGCGCCTCGACGGTGAGCTCGGTGTGGTTCAGCGTGCCGAGACCCGCCGCGACGACGACCACCACCTCGACGTCCCCGACACGGTCGCGCAGGGCGAGGGCCAGGTCGGCGATCGTGCCGCCCGCGTCGTCGAGCCGCACCAGCACGCCGCCGGAGCCCTCCACCAGCACCACGTCGGCGT
>JALYMZ010000009.1 GCA_030773435.1 Actinomycetota bacterium
GCAGTGCAGCCCGGCGATGCGCGCGCGGATGCGGGCGTGCCCGGCGAGGTGGCTGGGCTCCTCAGCCCACAGCGCGTCGTCGCCGGGAGTCTGTGTCGGGGTGCTCATGGCCGTGGCCTGCCTCTCGGGGTAGGGGAAGGGTCCGGGGACGGCGCTAGGACGTGACCGGGTAGCCGGCGGTGGCGAGCCGCTCGGCGATCGCCTGCTCGTCGGTGCTGCTCTCGTCATAGACGACGGCGACCTGGTTCGTCGACGAGTCGGGCTCGACCGTCCGAATCCCGTCCATGCGCGACAGGGACTTGCGGATCGCGTTCTCGCACGCCTGGCAGTGGATCTCCTGGACGGCGAACGTGTGCTGCGCCATCGGTTGCTCCTTCGCGTAGTCGTCTCAGTTGGCAACGACGCTAGGGGTTCCATCTGCTGGAAGGTCAAGCTCGTGCCGCGCGGCTGCTCATGCGGACATGCAGCACCGGTGCGTCGAAACCGCGGCTGCTGCGGAGAGGGGCGAGGGCAGCACGTAGGACGCAGCGACCTCGGCTCCTATTCAGCCGCCTGTCGCGCGGCGCTGACCTGGGTCGCCTGCGGCGCGGGAGTGGGCGACTCGGCGGCTTGACCTTCCCGCAGCAGGAAGGTCGATGCTGGTGGCGTCGGTCCGGAACCCCTGTACGGCCGACCACGGAGACGGAGGCGACCATGACCGCAACGTCCGCCGGCGCGACCACAGCCGGTCGCGCCCAAGTGACGGTGAAGGTCGGCGGCATGCACGGCGCGCTGTGCGCCGGGATCGTCGAGCGGGCGCTGGATGCGCAGCCTGGCGTCGGCGCCGTGCGGATCTCCCTGCCTGGCGGCGAGGTGGTCGTCGACTACGACCCCGGGCGCGTCAGCGAGGACCAGCTTCGTCAAGCTTTGGCAGCCCTCGGCTTCGACGTCGGCGGCGCGACGGCCCGCAGCGGCCAGCAACCGGACGAGGACGACGCCAAGCTCGTCGAGGAAGGTCGGCGGTTGCTTACGCTCGTGGCGCTGAGCGCGGTGACCGTCCCGCTGATGCTGTTCGAACTGCTCGCGCAGACCGGTAGCTGGGTCGAGTGGGTGCTCGCCGGTCTAGCTGCGACGTCGCTGGTGGTTTCCCCGGAGCTGTACCTGACGAGGTGCAGACCCGGCTGCGCGGGCTGCTCCAGCACCGCCCGGTCGTGCGGGCATCCGCGTTCGGCGGCCTGGCCGGCGGGCTGATCGGTCTGCTGTTCGGGCTCGAGGACTTCCCGACCGGCGGGTTCTTCGCCGCCACGGTGCTCGTGGTGACCTACCACGTGTTCTCGATGTGGCTGACGCTGCTGGTGCGGACGCAGAGTTCGCAGTCGGTCAAGAAGGTGCTGCAGCTGCAGCCCGACACCGCCCGGCTGGTGCGCGAGGGGCTGGAAGGTGACGTGCCCGTCAAGGCCCTGGGCGTCGGCGACGTGGTGCGGGTCCGGCCGGGCGAGCGAGTGCCGATCGACGGCCGCGTCTCCGGCGGGCAGTCAGCCGTGGACGAGGCGCTGGTTACCGGCGAGTCGATGCCGGTGGGCAAGCGCGTCGGTGACGAGGTGATCGGTGGGTCGATCAACGGCTCCGGGACGCTGCTGGTGGAGGTCGGGCGAGTCGGGGAGGACACCTTCCTGCAGCAGATCGTCCGCAACATCGAGGACGCGCGGGCACTCAAGCCCGGCGTCGTGGACCTGGTCGGGCGGGTCCTGAAGGTGTACATCCCGGCCGTGCTCGCGCTCGCGGCGCTCGCCGGGCTGTTCTGGGTGGTCGTGCCGGCCGTGCAGGGCGACGGGCCGGACGTCAACCGCGCCCTGATCGCCACCCTCGGGGTGCTGATCATGGCCTACCCGTGCGCGGTGGGGATGGCCGCGCCGCTCGGGCTCGTCCGGGGCGCCGGCGACGCCGCCGAGCAGGGCATCGTCCTGCGCACCGGCGAGGCGTTCCAGACCTTCGGCGACGTCCGCCGGATCGTGTTCGACAAGACCGGCACCCTCACCGAGGGCTCGTTCACGGTTCGGGAGATCGAGTC
>JALYMZ010000010.1 GCA_030773435.1 Actinomycetota bacterium
CCGCCGCCCTCGCGCGGGCCCACGGCGTGCCGGCGGCGGCCGTGCGCGCCGGGCTACGCGCGTCTTCCCCTCCGGCGCACCGCATCAACGCCGTCGGGGAGCACCAGGGCGTGCGCTACGTCGACGACTCGAAGGCGACGAACCCGCACGCGGCCGCGGCGTCGCTGCAGGCGTTCGGCCCCGTGGTGTGGATCGCCGGCGGCCTGGCCAAGGGCGCCAGGTTCGACGCGCTCGTCCAGGCCGTCCGGCGCCGGCTGCGCGCGGTGGTGCTGCTGGGCGCGGACCGGCGGGTGATCGCCGAGGCGCTGGCGCGACACGCCCCGGATGTGCCGGTGATCGAGATCGCTCCGACCGAGACTGATGCCATGGACCGCGCGGTGCGCGAGGCCGCTCGGGTCGCCCGACCCGGCGACACGGTGCTGCTCGCTCCCGGGTGCGCGTCCATGGACATGTTCACCGACTACGCCACGCGCGGCGACGCGTTCACCGCGGCGGTTCGGCGGCTCGACGGCGGCTGAGCCGCCGAACGAGCGGGCCGGCGCGCAGCGGGCAGAAGGGGCCGATGTGTCGACGGCGAGCCGGCCGCCCGGTGGGCCCACCGACGGTCTGCTGGCCGGCCTCCGGCAGAGCCTGGAGCGGCCGCTCGCGTCGTACCACGTCGTGCGTGGCGTCACCGGCCTGCTGCTCGCGCTGGGCTTGCTCATGGTGCTCAGCGCCTCGTCGGTGGAGTCCTTCTACGACTACGGCGGCAACTCCTACGCCGTGTTCCTGCGCCAGGTGATGTGGGTGGCGATCGGGCTGCCGGCCGCCTGGGTCGCCTCACGGCTGCCGTTGCCGCTGATCGGGGGGTTGTCGACGCTGGGGCTGCTGGTGAGCGTCGGGCTGCTCGCCGCCACGTACGTACCGGGGCTGGGCACCGAGGTCAACGGCAACCAGAACTGGCTGTCCTTCGGTGGCCCCTTCCGTATCCAGCCCTCCGAGCTCGCCAAGCTCACCCTGGTGCTGTGGGTGGCGCACGTCTACGCCCGCAAGGGCAGCAGGCTGGACGAGTGGCGGCACCTGCTGCTGCCGATGGTGCCGGTGTCGTTGCTGGTTGCCGGTCTGGTGGTCGGTCAGCGCGACCTCGGTACCGCCCTGGTGCTGTTCGCCATCATCCTCGGCCTGCTGTGGGTGGTGGGGGCGCCGTTCCGCCTGTTCGGCGGCGCGGTCGTGCTCGCCGGTGGAACAGCGCTGTTCCTGGCCTCCCTCAGCCCGGCGCGGATGGCGCGGCTCACCAGCTTCACCGACCCGTTCGCCGACTACGACCAGGCCGGGTGGCAGGCCGCACACGGCTTCTTCGCGCTGGCCAACGGCGGCTGGTGGGGGGTGGGCCTCGGCGCCAGCGTGCAGAAGTGGGAGGGCAAGCTGCCGGAGGCGCACAACGACTTCATCTTCGCGATCATCGGTGAGGAGCTCGGCCTGTTCGGGACGCTGCTCGTGCTGCTGCTCTTCGGGCTGCTCGTCTTCGCCGGGTTCGGGATCGCCGCCCGCACCCGTGACCCGTTCGCCCGCTACGCCGCGGCCGGCATCACGATCTGGCTCGCCGCCCAGGCGGTCATCAACATCGGCATGGTGCTCGGGCTGCTGCCGGTCATCGGTATCCCGCTGCCGCTGGTGTCCTACGGTGGGTCCGCGCTGGTGCCCACGCTGGTCGCCCTGGGCGTCCTCGTCAACCTGGCCAAGACCGAGCCCGGCGCCGCGGCGGCGTGGCGGCCGCACCGGCGGCACGGGACGGCGGCGCGGTGGGGGTTCGTGCGCAGGCCGGTGCGACGGGAGCAGGGGCCGCGGTGACGCTTCGGGTGCTGATGGCCGGCGGTGGTACGGCGGGACACACCTCGCCGCTGATCGCCACCGCCGCCGCGCTGACCCGGCTGCGTCCCCACGTGGAGGTCACCGCCCTCGGCACGCCGCGTGGCGTCGAGACCCGGGTGATCCCGGAGGCGGGGCTGCCGCTGGAGCTGATCCCGCCGGTGCCGCTGCCCCGGCGGC
>JALYMZ010000011.1 GCA_030773435.1 Actinomycetota bacterium
GGGACCGGCCGAGGTGCACGCTGCCAGGGCCAGGCCGGCGAGACCGGGGCAGGCGGTCCGGAGCAGGCGCGACGGCATCCGACCAGGGTGCCACGGCGCCGGCGTGGCAGGCTGTGACCGACGCCGACCGGGGCGAGAGGAGCCGACGACCGTGCGCATCTGGCGTGCCCTCGACGACGTACCCCGCGACCTCGGCCGCACCGTCGTCACCGTCGGCAACTTCGACGGGGTGCACCGCGGGCACCGGCACGTCGTCGCCCGGGTCCGCGAGGTGGCCGACACCCTGGGCGACCTGGCCGTCGTGGCCGTCACCTTCGACCCGCACCCACTGGCCGTGCTGCGCCCCGAGCAGGCGCCGCCGCTGCTCACCGGCATCGACGAGCGCGCCCGGCTGCTCGGGGAGGCCGGCGTCGACGGCGTGCTCGTCGTCTCCTTCGACCGGCGGGTCGCCCGCTGGTCGGCGCAGGAGTTCGTCGACCGGGTGCTGGTCACCGCGCTGCGCGCCCGGGCCGTGGTCGTCGGCGCGAACTTCCGGTTCGGCAGCCGCGCGGCCGGGGACGTGGCGCTGCTGACCCGGCTGGGGGTCGACCGGGACTTCTCCGTCGCGGGGGTCGAGCTCGGCGGCCGGCCGCAGGTGTGGTCCTCGACGTACGTCCGCACCTGCCTGGCGGCCGGTGACGTCGAGGCTGCCGCGCGAGCCCTGGGCCGGCCGTTCACCGTGCGTGGGGTGGTCGTCGAGGGCGACCACCGCGGCCGGGCGCTCGGCTACCCGACCGCGAACGTGCCGACCTCCGAGCGGTGCGCCACGCCCACCGACGGGGTGTACGCCGGTTGGCTGCGCCGGCTCGACGAGCCGGACGGAGCGGCGCTGCCGGCCGCCATCAGCGTGGGGACGAACCCGACCTTCGACGGCCGCGACCGTCGCGTGGAGTCGTACGTGCTGGACCGCGACGACCTGGAGCTCTACGGCGTCGAGGTGGAGGTGGCGTTCGTCGCGCACCTGCGCGGCATGGTGCGGTTCGGCTCCGTCGACGCGCTGCTGGAGCAGATGGCCGACGACGTGGCCCGGTCGCGGGTGCTGCTGGGCCAGCCGACGCCGGAACGGTCGTGACCCCACCAGAACGGGACGCCGTCGTCACCGAGACAGAGCGGTGGTTGGTCGCGCACGGGCTGCCGTATTTCGTGGAGTCCGAGCACGAGGACGTCGACGCAGCGCTGGGTCGGCCGCGGCTGGTGACGCTCGTCGCCGGTGCGCTGCTGCTGGCCGGGCTCGTTGCCGCCGGCGTCGGCTGGTGGACGCGCGACCCGTCGGCGACGCTGCTGGCCGCCATCGTGACGTTCGGCGCGGCGGTGGTGGCGTACGCCGTCGTCGAGCTCAGCGCGTGGCCGATCCTGCGGTGGGCGGTGCGGCACACCCTCGGCAGCCTGCGGCTGCTGTTCCCGCTCGTCACCCGGGCGCTGCCGCTGCTGCTGCTCTTCGTGACGTTCCTGTTCATCAACGCGGAGGTGTGGCAGGTCGCCGGTGGTCTCGACTCGGCACTCCTGTGGATCGTGGTGGTGTTGTTCGCCGGGCTCGGGGTGCTGTTCCTGTTGGTGCGCCTGCCCGAGGAGGTCGGTCGGGTCACCACGGAGACCGACGGCCGGCAGCTGGCGGCGCACTGCCAGGGCACGCCGGTCGAGCCGGTCGCGCGCCAGCTCGGCGGTGAGGTGCGCCCGGGCCTGCTGCGACCGCTGCAGCGGGCGAACCTGCTGCTGGTGCTGCTGGTGACCCAGGCCGCCCAGGTGCTGCTGCTGTCGCTGTCGGTGTTCGCGTTCTTCGTACTCTTCGGGCGGCTCACCATGACGCCGGACGTCGTGCAGTCGTGGGTGGGCGGCGATGCGCCGCGGCCCCTCGGCAGTACCGAGCTGATCAGCGTCGAGCTGCTCCAGGTCTCGGTGTTCCTCGCCGCGTTCTCGGCGCTGTACTTCATCGTGTACGCGGTGACCGACGAGACCTACCGGCGCGAGTTCTTCAGCTCGGTGACCGCCGAGCTGGAGCGCGCCATCGGCGTACTGACCGTCTATCGGGTGCTGCGCGACGCCGACCCGCCGTGACGGCGTCGGCGCTCCGCGAGGCCACCCGCTCCCGGCCGCCCGTGTGGTTGTCCCGCGACTGCCCAGGCCGATGTGGGCCACCCCAGGCCATATGTCGCCGGGGAGGGCCCGATTTCGCCTGCTAGCAGGCGAACTGGAGTGATCCCAGGCCACATGTCGCCGGGGAAGGCCCGATTTGGCCTGCTAGCAGGCGAACTGGAGTGATCCCAGGCGGAATGTCGCCGGGGAAGGCCCGACTCAGGTCGCTAGCAGGCCGATTCGGCCAGGCGGTGGCGGCGGGCGCCGCCCGACCGGTTGGGAGCAGCCTCGGACGCGCTGATAGCCTGGGCGGTGCCGTATGACGGCCGCGGATGGAGAGTGCCCGGGTGAACCGGCCCCGACGCGCCGCGCAACGAACCCCCGAGAGGAGCCCGCGTGTCCCTGGATGCTGCGACGAAGCAGAGGATCATGGCCGACTTCGGCACCGCCGAGGGCGACACCGGCTCGCCGGAGGTGCAGGTTGCGCTGCTGAGCCGCCGCATCAAGGACCTCACGGAGCACCTGAAGGAGCACCGGCACGACCACCACAGCCGGCGCGGGCTGCTCCTGCTCGTGGGTCAGCGTCGCCGCCTGCTGAACTACCTGCAGCACACCGACATCGACCGCTACCGCAGCCTCATCGAGAGGCTCGGCCTGCGCCGATGACCGACCGCGACAACTGAATACCTCCCTGACCGGCTGCCGGTTCCGGCAGCTCACCACACCGGAGCAGGTGCCGCCAGCCCGGTGCGCGTCGGTCCTCGGTAGTGGCCACCGGGACGGAGCCGACGGCTCCCCGCCCGCGGGCCTCGATCGAAGACCGGCACCCGCACCTCCGCCGTCGCCACGGCGGCGGGTCTCGCACTCGCACACTCCGCGCCGCGCGGGCTGTCGCGCCGCCGCTCCGCGAGATCACGAAAGGGGTGCCCCATGGAGGGACCCGGTCCGCAGTACGCCGAGACGGTCATCGACAACGGTCACCACGGCAAGCGCACCGTACGGTTCGAGACCGGCCAGCTGGCCCGCCAGGCCGCCGGCTCGGCAGTCGCCTACCTCGACGACGAGACCATGCTGCTGTCGGCCACCACGGCCGGCAAGCAGCCGAAGGAGCACTTCGACTTCTTCCCGCTGACCGTCGACGTCGAGGAACGGATGTACGCCGCCGGGCGCATCCCCGGCTCGTTCTTCCGCCGCGAGGGTCGTCCGTCCGAGGACGCCATCCTGACCTGCCGCCTGATCGACCGGCCGCTGCGGCCGTCGTTCGTGCCGGGGCTGCGCAACGAGGTGCAGGTCGTGATCACGGTGCTGGCCCTGCACCCCGAGACGCCGTACGACGTGCTGGCGATCAACGCCGCGTCGATGTCGACGCAGCTGTCGGGGCTGCCGTTCTCCGGGCCGATCGGCGGCGTGCGGGTGGCCCTCGTCGGCGGCCAGTGGGTCGGGTTCCCCACCCACAGCCAGCTCGAGGACGCGGTCTTCGACATGGTCGTGGCCGGCCGCGTCGTCGGCGAGGGTGAAGACACCGACGTCGCGATCATGATGGTGGAGGCCGAGTCCACGTCGTCGACGTGGAACCTGGTGCGTGCCGGCCGGCAGGCGCCGACCGAGGAGGTCGTTGCCGAGGGCCTCGAGGCGTCGAAGCCGTTCATCCGGCAGCTCTGCGACGCCCAGCGCGAGCTCGCGGCCAAGGCCGCCAAGCCGGTGCAGGAGTTCCCGGTCTTCGCCGAGTACGAGCAGGACGCGCTGACCGCGGTCGAGTCCGCGGTCGGCAGCGAGCTGGCCGAGGCACTGACGATCGCCGGCAAGGCCGACCGCGAGGCGCGGCTGGACGAGGTCAAGAGCGCCGCGCTGGCCAAGGTGGGCGCCGACTTCGAGGGCCGGGAGAAGGAGCTCGGCGCGGCGTTCCGGTCACTGACCAAGCGGCTGGTGCGCGAGCGTGTTCTCCGCGACAAGGTCCGCATCGACGGCCGCGGGCTGACCGACATCCGCACGCTGCACGCCGAGGTCGGCACCGTGCCGCGGGTGCACGGCTCCGCGTTGTTCGAGCGCGGGGAAACCCAGATCCTCGGCGTCACGACGCTGAACATGCTGTCGATGGAGCAGAAGCTCGACACGTTGGCACCGGAGACCAGCCGGCGCTACCTGCACAACTACAACTTCCCGCCGTACTCCACCGGCGAGACCGGCCGGGTGGGGTCGCCGAAGCGCCGCGAGATCGGCCACGGCGCCCTGGCCGGCCGCGCGCTGGTGCCGGTGCTGCCGGCGCGCGAGGAGTTCCCCTACGCGATCCGGCAGGTGTCGGAGGCGCTGGGGTCGAACGGCTCGACGTCGATGGGCTCGGTGTGCGCGTCGACGATGTCGCTGCTCAACGCCGGGGTCCCGCTGCGGGCGTCCGTGGCGGGGATCGCGATGGGGCTCATTAGCGGCGAGGTCGACGGCCGGACCGAGTTCGTCACGCTGACCGACATCCTCGGCGCCGAGGACGCGTTCGGCGACATGGACTTCAAGGTCGCCGGCACCCGGGAGTTCGTCACCGCGCTGCAGCTCGACACGAAGTTGGACGGGATCCCGGCCACGGTGCTCGCCGCGGCGCTGCGGCAGGCACGGGACGCGCGGATGACGCTGCTCGACGTCATGGAAGCGGCGATCGACCGCCCCGACGAGATGGCCCCGACGGCGCCACGGATCATCACGCTGAAGGTGCCGGTGGACAAGATCGGCGAGGTCATCGGCCCCAAGGGCAAGGTGATCAACCAGATCCAGGACGACACCGGCGCGCAGATCAGCATCGAGGACGACGGCACCATCTACGTCGGTGCCGACAACGGAGCCGCTGCGGAGGCGGCTCGGGCGGCGATCAACGCGATCGCCAACCCGACGATGCCGGAGAAGGGCGAGCGCTACCTGGGCACGGTGGTCAAGACCACGAGCTTCGGGGCGTTCGTCTCACTGCTGCCGGGCAAGGACGGCCTGCTGCACATCTCCAAGCTGCGTGCCCTCGCGGGCGGCCAGCGGGTGGAGAACGTCGACGACGTCGTCTCCGTCGGCCAGAAGGTCCAGGTGGAGATCGCCGACGTCGACGACCGCGGCAAGATGTCTCTGGTCCCGGTCCTCGACGACGCGGACGGGTCGGCGGAGGAAGCTGCCGGGCCGGCGTGAGCCGGCTGCCGCCCGCCGCCGAGCAGGAGCCCGCCACCACCCGCACGCTGCTGTGCGAGCGGGACGGCGCCGGGCGGACGGTGTCCCGGGTCCGCCGCACGGTGCTGCCCGGCGGCCTGCGGGTGCTCACCGAGGCGATGCCGGGGGTGCGTTCGGCCGCGCTGGGCATGTGGGTGGGTGTCGGGTCACGCGACGAGGCCCCATCGCTGGCGGGCGCGTCGCACTTCCTGGAGCACCTGCTGTTCAAGGGCACCCGCCGGCGGTCCGCGCTCGACATCTCGGTCGCGCTCGACGCCGTCGGGGGTGAGCTGAACGCCTTCACCACCAAGGAGTACACCTGCTTCCACGCCCGGGTTCTCGACGAGAACCTCCCGCTCGCGGTCGACGTGGTCGCCGACATGATCGCCGGCTCCGTCCTCGCCCGCGGCGACGTGGAGGCGGAGCGGGAGGTGATCCTCGACGAGATCGCCATGCACGACGACGACCCCGACGACGCCGTGCACACGCTGGTCCAGCGGCTGCTCTGGGCCAACTCGCGGCTGGGGCTGCCGATCCTCGGGAGCACCGAGTCGGTCAAGGCGCTGACCCGTGACCAGGTGGCGAGGCACTACCGCCGGCGCTACCGCCCGGGCAACGTCGTGGTCGCGGTCGCCGGCAACGTCGACCACGCCACCGTGGTGCGGTGGGTGCGGGCGGCGTTCACCGCGGCCGGGTTCGTGCGGGACGACGGGACACGCCCGGCGTCGCCGCGTACGACGAAGGGCGCCGGGCCGCGCACCCGGTCGGGCGTCGAGACGCTCCGGCGTACCACCGAGCAGGCCAACCTGGTCCTCGCCCTGCCGGGGATCGCGCGCACCGACCGGCGGCGCTACGCCCTGGGCGTGCTCAACGCCGTGCTCGGCGGCGGCACGTCGAGCCGGCTGTTCCAGGAGGTCCGGGAGCGGCGGGGGCTGGCGTACTCGGTCTACTCCTACACCTCCAGCCACGCCGACACCGGGATGCTCGGCGTCTACGCCGGCTGTCTGCCGTCCAGGGTCGACCAGGTCCTCGCCGTCTGCCGCGAAGAACTCCAAGCCGTGGCGTGCGGTGGGGTGACCGCGGCCGAGGTCGAGCGGGGCAAGGGACAGCTCAAGGGCAGCACGGTCCTCGGACTGGAGGACACCGACTCGCGGATGTCGCGGGTCGCCAGAGCCGAGCTGTTGTACGGCGAACTGCCGTCGCTGGCGCAGCTGCTGGAACGGATCGACGCGGTGACCCGGGACGACGTCGAGGCGCTCGCCGCCCAGCTGCTCTCGGGGACGCCTGCCCTCGCCGTGGTCGGCCCCTTCGACGGAGCCGAGCGGTTCCGTGCCGCCCTGGCATGAGTTCGCTTGCCCCTGTGGCGGGCCGGCGGGAACCTCGCTGCCCTTGGCCGCATCTCACCGGTAGGTGTGCGGAGGAGGAGCGGCATGCGACTCAGGCTCTTGGTCACGGCGGCGCTGGCGGTGCTGCTGACCTCCTGCGCGCTGGTCGACCAGATCCGTTCGCCCCACGTACCACCCGGGCCGGGACCGACGACAGCACCGGCCACGAGGGCTGGGGCGTGGAGACGTTCGCGCAGTGCGACCCCGCAGAGTTCGCCCCGACTGCTGACGGCGACCTGGACGTGCAGGTCTGGACCGACCAGAACGGTGAACGCGTCCCCACCAGCATCGTGCGGTCAAGGCCGGGGCCGGAGCACTGTGGCTGGCAGCGAGCCACGTTCCTGACCCTAGGACGGGACCGGACATTCATCCGCGACCCGGGTGGTCTCATCGATGAGGACTCCCTGCGGGGCACGTTCCGCGCCGACGCCGCGCTGCCCGACGACGCCGTCGACACCGGCTATCGCCACGCCGGCCGACAGCTGTGGGTGGCCGCCGACGACTCCGCCGCGTTCCTGGTCGCGTCCGACCGCACCGAGCGCTGGCCGGCCACGTCCCGTCCAGTGCTCTGCTACTGACGTGCGGTGGTGGCACCGGGGACCGAAAATTTTGCCGTCATCTTGGCGCTTCGCGGTCCCGCGGTCCTTGTGCTCGGCCACTGATGTGACTTATCTTCTGCGCACGGCGCGCTCGCGCCGAACCCCTGTAGCGCCCCCATCAGGGCCTTTTCTGCCATGGAGGCAGGCATGCGTCAATCCCGGCGTGCGGTTGTTCTGGCCGCATCCCTCACTCTGGCGGCCGGCACGGTGCTCGCGCCGTCGGCGTTCGCCCATCCCGAGCACGGCACGGAGGACGGCCCGGTCGACTCCCACCACGACCAGCACGGCACCGACGACGGCCACCTGCCGGCGTCGAGCAAGAACGTCGCGCTCATCGGCAAGATCGACAACCTCACGTCGGTCGACGGCGGCATCAGCGATGTCGCCGCGTTCAAGAACCACGCGTACCTCGGTGCGTTCCACCCCGAGTGCACCGGCCGCAACCCGGGCAGCCAGGGCGGTGGCGTACACGTCGTCGACGTCCGCGACCCCGAGAACCCGGTCAAGGTCGCGTTCGTCCCCGCGCACCCGAACAGCTACGTCGGCGAGGGCGTGCACGTCTTCCACATGTCGACGCCGCACTTCACCGGCGACGTGCTCGTGCACAACAACGAGACCTGCAACGGCAGCCAGTTCGCCCCGAGCGGCGCGTCGATCTGGGACGTCACCGACCCGCGCAACCCCAAGCCGCTGACGCTCAACTTCGGCGACGCCAGTCCCGCCGTGGCGCGTCAGACGTACCACACGACCCACTCCGTCCAGGGCTGGGCCATGGGCGACCGGGCGTTCGTCGCGCTGCAGGACAATCAGGAGCTCAAGGACGTCGACATCATCGAGATCACCGACCCCAAGAACCCGGTGTTCCTGTCCGAGCGCGGACTCGAGGACTGGCCCGGCGCGTACGGCTCCTACGCCAACGGCGAGACCGTGAACCACCACGACATGCAGGTGCAGAAGATCGACGGCAACTGGTACATGGCGGTGTCGTACTGGGACGCCGGCCAGGTGCTGCTGAACGTCAACGACCCGGCGAACCCGCAGTTCGTCGAGGACTCCAACTACAGCTCACCGGACCCGGAGACCGGCTTCCAGATCGCCGAGGGCAACTCGCACCAGTCGTACTGGAGCTCCGACGGCAAGTACCTGCTGTCCAGCGACGAGGACTTCTCCTCGTCGCGCACCCTGTTCCAGATCACCAGCGGCGCCAACCAGGGCGCCTTCAGCGCGGGGTCGTTCAGCTGGACGCCGCCGCTGCCGGAGCAGGGCCTGACCGGCTCGACCGTGTACGGCGGGAGCGGCTGCGAGGAGGACGTGAACGGCAACGGCGTCAGCGACCGGGCCGAGGTCCCGTCGGCTGAGTCGACCGGCGCGGACATCGTCGTCTTCACCCGCGGCACCTGCTTCTTCTCGAAGAAGACGGAGTCCGGCCAGCTGGCCGGCTACGACGGCGTGATCGTGGCGCAGAGCCACGCCGGCACCCGCAACGGCCTGCTGCCCGACGCGTTCATCTGCGGTTCACAGGGCCACGCGTACACGCCGACGATCCCGGCGATCTGCATCGGCCACCGGGCGGCGCACCTGCTGTTCAACGACGAAGCGAACTACTTCGGCCCGGACAACGCCGCCGGCGGCGACATGCCGGCCATCGGCGCTCTGGGTGAGTCGGTGTCGGCGAAGAACACCTTCGACGGCTGGGGCTACATCCACCAGCACGACGGGATGAGCCTCGTCGAGCAGGACACCTACGCGGTGCCGGAGGCGCTCGACCCGGCGTACGCGACCGGGTTCGGCAACCTGACCGTGCACGAGGTCAAGACCGACCCCCGCGCGGGCAAGTACCTGGCCTACGCGTCGTGGTACGACGCCGGCCTTCGGGTGCTGAAGTTCGGGCCGGACGGGATCAAGGAGACCGGCCACTTCATCGGTGGCGGCGGAAACGACTTCTGGGGTGTCTTCCCGCTCCAGCAGGGCAAGGCGGGGCTCAACTCGTCGGCGCGGCCGCTGCTGCTGATGAGCGACCGTGACAGCGGCCTCTGGATCTTCCGCTACACCGGTCGCGAGTAGGGCTCTGGCTCTACCACTGGCAGGGACGTGGGGGGGGGGGGG
>JALYMZ010000012.1 GCA_030773435.1 Actinomycetota bacterium
CCGGCGGCCCCGGCCAGCCGTTGCGCCCGCCGAGCGGTGCGGTTCGCCACCACGACCTCGCCGGCTCCGCCTCGGGTGACGGTGGCGACCGCCAGCCCCGCCATCGACCCGGCGCCCACCACCAGGACCCGCCGGCCGGCCACGCCACCGGGCACCTGGTCGAGCGCTACCGTCACCACGGACTGCCCGGCCCGGTCGATGTCGGTCTCGGCATGCGCCCGCTTGCCGACCCGCAGCGCCTGCTGGAACAGCGCGTTCAGCGCGGACCCGACCGAACCGGCGTCCTGGCCTCGACGCAGCCCGGCCCGCACCTGGCCGAGGACCTGGCTCTCACCGACCACCATGGAGTCCAGCCCGGCGGCCACCGCGAACAGGTGCGCCACCGCGCCCTCGTCGTAGTGCACGTACAGGTGCGGGACCACCCCAGAGCGGTCGTCACCGGCGGCGGCGGCCAGGGCGTCCGAGAGGTCCTCGACGCTGCCGTGGAAGCGGTCGACCTCGGCGTACACCTCCAGGCGGTTGCAGGTGGCGACGACCGCGACCTCGCTGACGTGCGGGCTGTCGGACACGTTCGCGACCAGCTTGGCGATGCCGGCGCGATCTAGCGCCAGCCGCTCGAGGACCGCGACGGGGGCGCTGCGGTGCGACACACCGACGACGAGCACGCTCATGCCGACTCCACCCCCACCCGGAGCGGAGCCTCGGCGACGGCTCCGCCCACCACCGCCCCCACGCTCGCCTCCACCTCAGCGCCGAGGCCGGCCACCGCCTTGCGTTGCTCGTGGTAGGCGAGGATCTGCAGCTCGATGGACAGGTCGACCTTGCGGACGTCGACGCCGTCCGGCACGGAGAGCACTGCCGGCGCGAAGTTGAGGATGCTGCTGACGCCGGCGGCCACGAGGTCGTCACACACCTCCTGCGCGGCCACGGCGGGGGTGGCGATCACCCCGATCGCGACGCCGTGGCGGGCGACGATACCGGCCAGCTCGGCGTAGGGCTCGATGACGAGGTCGCCGATGCGTTCCCCCAGCCGCTCCGGATCGCTGTCGACCAAGGCGGCGACCCGAAACCCGCGCGAGGCGAAGCCAGAATAGTTGGCCAGCGCGCGTCCGAGGTTCCCGATCCCGACGATGACGACCGGCCAGTCCTGGGTGAGGCCGATCTCGCGGGCGATCTGGTAGCGCAGGTATTCGACGTCGTACCCCACGCCACGGGTCCCGTAGGAGCCGAGGTAGGACAGGTCCTTGCGCAGTTTTGCCGAGTTCACCCCGGCGGCGGTGGCTAGGTCCTCGCTGGAGGCGGTCTCTATCCCGCGCTCCGCAAGCGTGGTGAGCGCCCGTAGGTAGACGGGCAGCCGCGCCACGGTGGCCTCGGGGATCCCCCGGTGGGATCGGTCGTCCCTGGGGGTCCTGCGGCGGTGGCGTGAAGCAGTCACGGTCTCCGGGGCTCCTGGCCCGGCAGCCGGTACGTCGGACCCGGCGTTCGAGCCCGCCCGGCTGCGGCGACCCCCACTCTAGGAACTTGTGAACGAGGGAACAAAATCGTCCAGGGCGCGGCGTCGTGGTGGTGACCGACGTCACCGGCCGGTCAGCGCCGCCCGCAGCCGGTCCGGGTCCACCCACCAGAAGTCGTGCTGGCTCCCGTCGACGACCGTCACCGGGATCTGCTCCCCGTAGCGCGCCGTCAGTCGGGCGTCGGTCGTGATGTCGATCTCCTCCCACCGCACCGCCAGCTCCTCGCACACCGCCGTGACCACGGCGCGGGCGTCGTCGCAGAGGTGACACCGCGGCTTCGAGTACAGCGTCACCCGCGTTGCCGACGGAGGCGGCGGGGCCGGCGTCCTGGGCACCAGATCAGGCACGGCGGGAGTGTCGCACACACCCGTCGTGTGCGGCGGGCCACCGCGGCGTACTCCGACTCGTCCAACGACCCGCCGACGCTGTTCTTGTCGGTCCGCCCGGGTGGCGCCTGGCCGCCGTGCCGGAGACATCGGCCGAGGATCGCTGGCCGTCCGGTCCCCGGTCGGCCCCGAACTATCGCTGGGACCGATCAGCGAGCGGGGTACGTCAGGCCAGAGGCGATGTTACGGATCTGTTCCCAAGAGGGCCGGACCCGACATACGATCGCCTGCGTGACCCTCGGCGTCGCCGGGGAGGGAGTCGTATGCACCGGGCTGACCACCGTCCTGTGTCCACGGGCGCCGAGCGGCGCCCGTGGCGCTGCGTCACGGCGCCCGCCGGGCTGGCGGCTCTGCGTCTTGCCGTGCTGCACGCGGCGGGGATCCTCGACGGGCCTCTGCCGGGCAGCCCGCTGCCGGCCGGTGCCGCTGGCTGGGACATCTCCGGTTCGTGGCTGCTCTCGCAGTCAGCGCCGGTGCATGGTGGTGGCCCACGCTCCGGCGGCGCAGGAGCGCCTCCGGACGACGACGATCCTGAGACGAGCCGGCTGGTTGCGCTCGTGGACCTCGCCCGCAGCGGCGACGCCGAGGCGTTCGGCCAGCTCTACGACCACTACGTCGGCACCGTCTACCGCTTCCTGTACTACCGCGTCGGATCGCACGCGCTGGCCGAGGACCTGACCTCCGAGACGTTCTTCCGCGCGCTGCGCAGCATGTCCAGCTTCAGCTGGCAGGGTCGCGACTTCGGCGCCTGGCTGGTCACGATCAGTCGCAACCTCGTCGCCGACCACTTCAAGTCCGGGCGGCAGCGGCTGGAGATGACGACCGACGACCTCACCGCCCACGACTCCACGACCGCGGGTCCCGAGGACGACGTCATCGCCGGGCTCACCAACGTGATCCTCATCCAGACGCTGGCGCAGCTGGCACCGGAGCAGCAGGAGTGCCTGGTGCTCCGGTTTTTGCAGGGGCTGTCCATCGCCGAGACCGCGGCCGCCCTGGGGCGCAGCGAAGGGGCGGTCAAGCAGTTGCAGCTGCGCGCGGTCCGCAACCTCGCGAAACTCCTGCCCGAGGGCATGCGGTGACCAACGTGGTCACGGGCCGTAACCCTGTTCTGCAGTCGGTCGTTGTGCCGATCAGTCGGGTGATCCACGGCCCCTGCCGCCCGCATCCGGTGGGCGACCTCGGATGAACGGGAACGGGATGATGGCACAGCTCCTCCCCGCGCGGCGCCGCGCCGAGGAGTTCGCCCACGCCCTGGAGTCGGGCGCTCCGCACGGCGGCGCCCTCACCCCGCTGGTTCGGGTCGCGCACACGCTGGGGGCCGTCCCCGCCCAGACCGCCCCCCAGCCGCGTCCCCAGTTCACCGCCGAGTTGCGCGCACGCTTACTCAGCGCGGCGTCCGCCGAGCTGGCGTCCGTGACTTCGGCGTACGACCCCCAGGCCGCGACCGGGTCGGGCGCTGGATCTCAACGCCGCCGGGTGGATCGCGAACGGCCCACGCGAGCCCGACGCAGGTTCGTCGCAGCCGCGTCGAGCCTGATCATCGTCGGCGGCGGCACCGGGGTGGCCGCTGCCAGCGAACAGGCGCTGCCGGGCGACGTGCTGTACCCGGTGAAGCGGGGCATAGAGCGGGCTCAGCTCGTCCTGGCCAGCGGGGCCGGGAGTGAGGGCCGGGTCCTCCTGGACCAGGCGTCGACGCGGCTCGACGAGGTGCAGGCCATGGCGGCGGCCGGTTTGATGGGTACCGACCTGCGACCCGTGCAGACAACGCTTACCGACTTTGTCGTTGGCGCCGAGCGGGGCGGCGAGCTGCTGCTGCAGTCCTATCGCGAGGCCGGCGACCCCGGCGACCTGGTCGCGCTGCGCGAATTCACGACCCGATCCGCCGCCGACATCGCGAGCCTGGCCGAGCAGTTGCCGCGTGAGGTGAGCCCTGTCCTCGTGGACGCCACTGCGCTGCTGCGGGCGATCGACGCCCGCGCGGTGCAGCTCTGCCCAGATTGCACGGCGGGCCTGCCAGTGTTGGTGCCCGACTCAGATCTGGTGTCTCTGCCGTCGTTGCCGTGGCGGTCTGACGAAGAGGTCCTCGCCGCGGTGCCCCGCATCGTGGGGAGCGAACAGCCACCGGCGCGCCGAGACGCGGGAGACCACCGCGACCGGAGCCACGACCGCGACCGAAGCCGCTCCAACCGAGACGGCTCATCCTCCGGCGAGGCGACCTCGGCCCCGGCCCGGCGTGCGCGGTCGCCTCAACCGTCGCCGGTGGCCCCGTCGCCGAGCCCCGACGGCAGCACCGGCAGCGCCCGGGACGGGACCGAATCGGCTGACGGGGATGCCACCCTGCCCGTTCCCCAGGTTCTCGGCGGCGGCGGCAAGGACGGCGATAAGCGAGGGAGGGTCCCCCAGAACGACGGCGGATCCGTCCCTACCGGCGGGGGCGACGTCGACCCGACCAAACCGGTCCGGGACTCCAGCGGGTCGGTCAAGTACCCCACCGGCTCGGTCAACGATGCCACCGGGTCCGTCAAGGACCCCGCCGCGACCGTCAAGGACACCACCGACCACATCAAGGACACAACCGACAGGGGCAAAGACACGAGCGACACCGTCAAGGACCCCACCGGGGCGGTCAAAGACACGACCAACACCGCGAAAGACCCAACCGGCACGGTCAAGCACCCCACCCGGACCGTCGACGACCCGACCGACACCGTGAAAGACACCACGGACACCGTGAAGGAGCCCACGGACACGGTCAAGCACCCCACCGGGACCGTCGACGACCCGACCGACACCGTCAAGGACACCACCGACACCGTGAAGGAGCCCACGGACACGGTCAAGCACCCCACCCGGACCGTCGAGGACCCGGCCGGGAGCGTCAAGGACACCACCCGGACGGTCGAGGACCCGACCGACACCGTGAAGGACCCGACCGGCACGGTCAAGGACACCACCCGGACCGTCGAGGACCCGACCGGCACCGTGAAGGACCCGACCGGCACGGTCAAGGACACCACCGGGACCGTCGAGGACCCGACCGGCACGGTCAAGGACACCACCCGGACCGTCAAGGACACCACCGGGACCGTCGAGGACCCGACCGACCCCGTCAAGGACCCGACCGGCTCCGTCGACGACCCGACCGGCACGGTCAAGGACACCACCGACACGGTCAGGGAGCCCACCGAGCCGGTCAGCGAGCCCACGGGAGCGACCAAGGACGCCACCGAGCCGCTCGACGAGGCCACCAAGCCGTTGCAGAAGGTGACGAACCCGCTGGAGGAGACCACCAGCGACTCAAACCAGCTGGTCGACGACACCGGCGCCGCAGCCGACGGGCTGCCCTAGGCGTCAGCGCACGGCGTTTGCGGCGCTGGCGAGTAACTGCTACTTGCCGGCGCGACGCCGTTGCACGCGGGTCTTCTTGAGCAGCTTGCGGTGCTTCTTCTTCGCCATGCGCTTGCGGCGCTTCTTGATGACAGAGCCCACCGTCGACCTTTCGCGTCCCTCGACCGGCACGGCCGGGAGCCGCGCAGCGCCCAAGCCTAACCTCTCTGGCGGCAAGGGGCCCGGCTCGTGCGTCTGGGCTGACCCCGCAGCGGACTGGTGAGCGGCCGGGGCCGGTGAGTTGGGCCCCGACACGGTACGGCGGCGTGCGCGTCAGCCGGCCTGGAAGTACGACTTCTTCAGGTACTCGTCGACGGCGCTCTCCGGGACCCGGAAGGACCGGCCCACCCGGACCGCCGGCAGGTCACCGGAGTGCACGAGCCGGTAGACCGTCATCTTGGACACGCGCATCGCCGCGGCCACCTCGGCCACGGTGAGGAACTCGACCTCGGAGAGCGGTTGCTCCCCGCCTTGGTTGGAGGCCATCACGCACCGCACTTTCGGCACGCGGCGCCTCCGGCTTCCCCACCGGAGACCTGGCGCACGTGCGTGTCGTGAGAGTAGTGCCTCATGTGACGCTTGAGGAAGCAAACTTCCGAAAAGCTGCTGAAACGCCGCAGTCAGTACAGCGGATCCAGCCCGTGGGCGGGGAAAATTACGCGCCGCGTCGCCTGGACCGACCTGTCCAGCCACGAATCGGGGTCGTAGCCCTGCCTCCAGTCGGTGTAGCGCAGTTGCGCCCCGTCGGTCATCCGCAGCGGTGCGGCCCGCCCGGTGGTGCTGTGCACGTGGTCCTGCCAGTCAGGTGGGGTCGGGGTGGTTGGATCGACCGGTCGGCCCGCGACCACGGCGAGCAGGTGCGACCACGCCCTGGGCACCACATCGACGATCGCGTAACCGCCGCCGCCCACCGCCACCCACCTGCCCTCGCACAGCTCGTGGGCGAGGTCGTGCAGCGCGAGGTACGCCGCACGCTGCCCGTCGACGGTCAGCATGAGGTGGGCCAGCGGGTCCTCGGCGTGGGAGTCGCAACCCTGCTGGGTCACCATGGCCTGGGGGCGGAACTGCCGGAGCACAGGGGGCACCACCGCATGGAAGGCTCGGAGCCATCCGGCGTCGGAGGTGCCGGGGGGTAACGCGACGTTGACCGCATAGCCCACAGCGTCGCCGGAACCGGTCTCGTCGGGGGCGCCGGTGCCCGGGAACAACGTCTGCGGTGTCTCGTGCAGGCTCACGGTGAGCACGCGCGGGTCGTCGTAGAAGACGGACTGCACGCCGTCGCCGTGGTGGACGTCGACGTCAACGTAGGCGATGCGGTCGGCCCCGTGGTCCAGCAGCCACCGGATGCCGATGGCCGGGTCGTTGTAGATGCAGAAGCCGCTGGCGCAGGATCGCATCGCGTGGTGCAGGCCGCCGGCGATGTTGGCGGCGTGCGCCACGTCGCCCTCCCAGACTCGGCGTGTCGCCTCGACGGTTGCCCCGACCACGTGCGCCGAGGCCCGGTGCATGCCGGCGAAGGTGGGGTTGTCCTCGGTGCCCAGCCCGAAGGCCAGCCCGTTCCGGTACGGGTCGGCGCTGACCGCCTGCACCGCCTCCACGTAGCGCGGGTCGTGCACCGTGGCGATGAGGTCGTCGGTGGCCACCGGAGCCGCCACCGTCGGCATCCCCCGGCCGTCGACCACCCCCAGCGCGGTCGCCAGCCGCATGGTGAGGTCGACCCGGCGCGGCGCGAGCGGATGGTGGGGACCGAAGTCATAGGCGGTCAGCCCGCTGTCGTAGACCACGCAGGCGGTCCCGGTCATACCGGCGACCCTACCCGCGCCTCCCGCGGTGCCGCGCTACTCGGCCTGGCCGGCGGCGAGCGCCCGCGAGCGGTTGCGCGCCGCCTCCAGCGCGGTGAGGAACGCCGCCCGGACCTTGTGATCCTCGAGCTCGCGGACCGCGGCCGCGGTGGTGCCTCCGGGTGAGGTCACCCGCTCGCGGAGCACGGTCGGGTGCTCGCCGGTCTCGCGCAGCAGCTTGGCCGACCCGACCACGGTCTGCACCACGAGCTCGGTGGCCGTCGTACGGGGCAGGCCCAGGTGCACACCAGCCTCGATCATCGCCTCCACCACGAAGAACAGGTACGCCGGTCCGGACCCGCTGATCGCGGTCACCGCGTCCTGCTGCTTCTCCGGGACCCGCACCACCTTCCCGGTAGCGGCCAGCAGGCTCTCGGCCTCGGCCAGGTGCCGCTCGTCGCAGTGCGCGCCCGGCGAGATCGCCGCCATGCCCTCGTCGACCAGCGCCGGCGTGTTCGGCATCACCCGGACGACGGCGACCCCGTCGGCGAGCCGTGACTCGACGAACCCGGTGGTGATCCCGGCGGCGAGCGACACCACGAGCTGCCCGGGCCGCACGTGCGGGGACACCTCCTGCAGCAGGTCGTCCATGTCCTGCGGCTTGACGACGACCACCAGGGTGTCGGCCTTCTGCGCCGCGGCGACGTTGGGCACCACGTCGACGCCGTAGCGCTCCCGCAGCTCGGCGGCGCGCTCGCCGCGGCGCTCGGTCAGCAGCAGGTCCTCGGCGCGGCGGCCGGCCCGCAGCAGACCCGACAGCAGGGACTCGCCCATCACTCCGGCACCGAGGATCGCGACGGTCATGGCCAGCTCCGTCAGGTCCGGGACATCAGCGAGCGAAGGAAGAAGCCAACGTTGGCCGGTCGCTCGGCCAGCCGCCGCATCAGGTAGGCATACCACTCCCCGCCGTACGGGACGTAGACGCGCACCCGCTCGCCGGCGGCGGCGAGGCGCCGCTGCCCGTCGGGACGCACGCCGTACAGCATCTGGTACTCGTAGGAGCCCTGGGGGCGCCCGTGCCGGGTCGCGAGCGCACCGGCGATCTCGATCAGCCGCGGGTCGTGCGTCGCCACCATCGGGTAGCCCTGGCCGGCCATCAGGACCTTCAGGCACCGCACGTAGGAGCGGTCGACGTCGTGCTTGCCCTGGAAGGCGACGGACTCCGGCTCGTTGTAGGCGCCCTTGCACAGCCGCACCCGGGACCCCTCGTAGGCGAGGTCGCGGCAGTCGGCCTCGGTCCGGTGCAGGTACGCCTGGACGACCGCGCCGGTCTCCGGGAAGTCCTGGCGCAGGTTGCGCAGCACCTCGAGGGTGGAGTCGGTCGTCGTGTGGTCCTCCATGTCGAGGGTGACCATGGTGCCGGCGTTGCGGGCGGCCCGGCAGATCGTCCGCGCGTTGTCCAGTGCGATCTTCTCGCCGTCGCCGGGCAGCGCCTGCCCGACCGCCGACAGCTTCACCGAGACCTCGGCCGCGGGCGTGAGGCCGGCCCGGCTGAGCGCGGCCAGCACGTCGGCGTAGGCGCGCATCGTGGCGTCGGCCTGCTCCCGGTCACGCGTGTGCTCGCCGAGGAAGTCCAGCGTGGCGGACAGGTTGTCCTCGGCCAGCTCACGCGTCGTGGTCACCGCGGCCTCGGTGGTCTCGCCGGCCACGAACCGCGCCACCAGGCCGCTGGAGACCGGCAACGTCGTCACCAGCTGCTTGGCCCGCGTGCTGCGAGAGAGCAGCAGCAGCGGCTGACGGAGCACCGCCATTCCTCCTCCCCACCGGAGCTCGGTGGTCGTCGAGGCGCGCGGCGGGGCCGGCGCGGCTGTGTATCAGGCTACGCCGTACGACGGCGCAGCGTCGCCGCGCCCAGCGCCAGCGCGGCCGCCGCGCAGCCGGCAACGACGACCAGGTCAGCGACCACGTCGAGGTCCATCGCGGTGTTCAGCTGCACCTCCTGCATCGCCTCCACGGCGTACGACAGCGGCAGGACGGCCGACACCGCCTCGAGGACCGCGGG
The DNA here is from genome assembly GCA_030773435.1 of Actinomycetota bacterium. Lineage (GTDB taxonomy): Bacteria > Actinomycetota > Actinomycetes > Propionibacteriales > Nocardioidaceae > JALYMZ01. The sequence continues at coordinate 9,134 of JALYMZ010000012.1, forward strand.
CAGCGCCGACCGGTCGACGAACAACCCGCACAGCAGGATCTGCGGGATCACGACGGCGGGCATGAACTGCACGGCCTGGAACTCGGTGGTGGCGAACGCGGACACGAACAGGCCGAGCGCGGTGCCCAGGACCGCGTCAAGGACGGCTACCACGAACAGCATCCACAGCGGTCCCTCGACGTCGAGCCCGAGCAGCCCGACCGCGACCGCCACCGCGACCGCTGCCTGGAGCAGGGCGACCGCGGAGAAGGCGAGGGCGTAGCCGAGGAGGAGGTCGCCCTTGCCCAGCGGCATCGCCAGCAGCCGCTCCAGGGTTCCGGAGGTGCGCTCGCGCAGGGTCGTGACGGAGCTGACCAGGAACATGACGATGAACGGGAACAGCGCCAGCATCGGTGCCCCGAACCGGTTGAAGACGGCGTCCTCCCCGTCGAAGATCCACCAGACGAGCACGAGCAGCAGCGTCGGCACCAGCAGCATCATCGCGACCGTTCGGTGGTCACGGCGCAGCTGCACGAGCACCCGGCGGGCGACGGCAGCGGTGATCCGCGGGGTCACGGCACCACGTCCTGCCTCGCGCGCGCGGTATCGACCAGCGCGAGGAACGCGGCCTCGACGTCGGCCGCTCCGGTGCGCTTGTGCAGTGCCGCCGGTGTGTCGTCGGCCAGCAGCCGGCCGTCACGCAGCAGCAGCAGCCGCTGGCACCGGTCGGCCTCGTCCATGACGTGGCTCGACACCAGCACCGCGCGACCGTCCCGCGCGAGCCGGTTGAACAGCGCCCACAGGTCGCGCCGCAGCACGGGGTCCAGTCCGACGGTCGGCTCGTCGAGCACCAGCAGCTGCGGGGCGCCGAGCAGGGCCACCGCGAGCGACGCCCGCGAGCGCTCACCGCCGGAGAGCCGAGCGACCACCGTGTCGGCGTGGCGGCGCAGGTCGACGTCGTCCACGGCGCGGCCGACGACCTCTTCCGAGCCGAGGCCGAGCACCGCGGCGAAGAAGCGCAGGTTCTCCCGCACGCTGAGGTCGGCGTAGACGCTCGGCGCCTGGGTCAGGTAGCCGATGCGGTGCCGCAGCGCGGGATGCCCGGCCGGCTGCCCGAGGACGATGACCTCGCCGCGGCAGCGTGCTTGCACGCCGACGATCGCGCGCATCAGGGTCGACTTGCCGCAGCCGGACGGGCCGAGCAGCCCGGTGACCTCGCCGGCGCGGACCGAGCAGGTCAGGCCACGCAGCACCTCCCGGCCACCGCGGTCGACGTGGAGGTCGGAGACGACGACGGCGGGCGCCTCGACGTTTTTCACCACATGTTGAATTGTGCGCCGGCGGTCGTCCGCGTCAAGCCGGGGCGCTGCCGTTGGGAGTCTGTGCCGGGTTTCGCGGGAGAATGGTCCGCCGTGGCAGGCGAACAGGGCGTCGCGGGCCTCGGGCCGTAGGTTCGCGCCGGGGCTACGCCGACGTTCCGGCGCAGGTCCGGGACTGGGTCGGCTCCGTGCTGGGGTCGCCGGTGGTCGAGGCGGTGGGGCAGCAGGCGGGCATGTCCCCCGGCTGCGCGGCCCGGGTCCGCGTGCGCAGCGGCCGGCGGGCGTTCGTCAAAGCCGTCGGCGCCGAGCTCAACGCGGATTCGGTGGCGCTGTTCCGGCACGAGGCCGACGTACTGACCCGGCTGCCCCGGGCGCCGCGCCGTCCCGCGCTCATCGCGGCGTACGACGAACAGGGCTGGGCCGCGCTGGTGCTCGAGGACGTCGACGGCCGGCACCCGAATCTGGCGAACCCGGTGGAGGCTGAGCTGGTATGGCACACGGTCGAGCGCCAGTGCCGTGAGCTGACACCGCCACCGGACGGACTGCAGCCAGGGACCGTGGGCGACACGCTGACGCGGTGGCTGCGCCGCTGGACCGCCGTCGTGGAGGAGCCTCCTCCCTACGTTCCGGACGGGATCGTACGGCGGTTCGATCCCCTGTCGGGCCGCGTCGCCACGTTGCCGGAACGGGTCGGCGAGAGCACGTTGTGCCACTTCGACATCCGGGACGACAACCTGTTGATCCGTCCGGACGGCGGCGTCGTCGTCGTCGACTGGGGGATGACCCGCCTGGGGCCGGCGTGGACAGACCTCTTCGGCTCGGCCCTCGAGTGGGTCGACACCGTCGAGTTTGACCGTCGGATGGGTGCGGCCGCAGAGCGCTTCGACGCCTCGGAGGACACGGTCACCGATCTGCTGCTGCTGTTCGCCGGCGCGCAGTCGTGGCGAGGGGAGCAGGACCCGCCACCGGGGCTGCCGACGCTGCCGGCCTTCTGCCGCCGGGAGGCGGTGCGGATGTGGTCGGGTCACGAACGACATCAGCCCGTCGGCGGCGCCGCGGACAGGTAGCGCTGCAGGTTCGGCGCCACCCACGCGACCACCTCGTCGGCGGGCAGCGACGCCAGCGGTTCCAGCCGCAGCACGTAACGCGTCATCACCAGGCCGGACAGCTGCGACGCCACCAGCTGTGCCCGCAGCCACGCGTCGTCGCTGCCCAGCAGCGCGGCCACCGGCTGGAAGATCATCCGGAACATCCCCGACCGCAGCAGGTCGGCCGCCGCCTCCGTGGTGAGCGCGCTGCGTGCCAGCGCCAGTAGCGGCAACCGGGCCTGCGGGTCGTCCCACACCGACAGGAACGTGCGCAGCAGCCGCTCCCCCGCGCCGTCGGGGCCGGGCGCGAGGGCTGCCGGTATCGCGTCGCGCGGGTCGATCGGGATCTCCAGGGCGGCCAGGAACAGGTCGTCCTTGCTGCCGAAGTAGTGGTGCACCAGCGCCGGGTCCACACTGGCGTCGGCGGCGACGGCCCGGATCGTCGTACGGTCGAAGCCCTTCCGGGCGAAGGAGTCGCGGGCGACGGCCAGGATCTGGCCGCGGGTGTCGGCGCCACCGGGCCGGCGACCTCGGCCACCGGCGGCGGCGGTCGAGCGTCCCATCAGCCGCGCGGCTCGACGGTGCCGTCGGAGGCGACGGCGTACCCGGCGGTCGCCGCCAGGTGCAACCGGGCGAACGCCAGCGCCTCGGCCAGGTCCTCCTCGCGGGCGGCCCGGCTGCCCGAGCGCCTCGTGTTGACCTCCACCACGACGCTGCCGCGGAATCCGCGCGCCGCGATGGTCTCGAGGAACTCGGCGCACGGCTGCACGCCGCGACCGGGCACCAGATGCTCGTCCCTGGGCGACCCGGACCCGTCGGCGAGGTGGACATGCCGCAGCCGCTCCCCGAGCTCGACCGCCATCTGGACCGGGTTGGTGCCCGCCGTCGCCGAGTGCGACAGGTCGAGGGTCACGTGCGGGAAGTCATGCTCCACGGGGTCCCATCCCGGGTGGTAAGCCGCCACCTCCCGGCGCGGCGCCCGCCACGGGTACATGTTCTCGACCGCGAACAGAATCCCGCTGTCCTTCTGCAGCCGCGCGATGCCCTCCCCGAACCCGCGGGCGTAGTCACGCTGCCAGCGAAACGGCGGATGCACCACGACCACGCCCGCGCCGAGCCGCGCGGCCATCTCCGCGCTCTGCTCCAGCTTGCCCCACGGCTCGTTGCCCCAGACCCGCTGCGTGATGAGCAGGCAGGGCGCGTGCACGGCGCAGACCGGCATGTCGTGGTACGCCGCGAGGTGCCGCACCGTGTCGACGTCCTGGCTGATCGGGTCGACGCCCACCATCACCTCGACCGCGTCGTAACCCAGCCGGGCGGCCAGCTCGAAGCCGCTGGCCGTGGACTCGGGGTACACCGACGCCGTGGACAGCGCCACGGCCGACTCAGCGTCGCACCGCGCCGCCCATCCGCCGGGGACGCCCATCCGCATACGGCCACGCTAGCCGCTACCCGAGCAGCGGTCGGCCCGTCCGTGGTAGCGCCGGCGAGTTACTGTGCAGGAGTGCCAGAGGTGGGTCTCGACTTCCCCCGAGCCTGGGTCGAGTTCGGCGACCCCGCCGAGGCGGACCAGGTGTTCCGCTGCGATTTGACCTGGCTGGCGTCGCGGTGGGCGTGCATCTTCGGGGCCGGTTGCGCCGGGATATACGCCAACCGTCCCAACGACGGCTGCTGCACGCTCGGCGCCCACTTCGCCGACGAGGACGACGAGCGGCGCGTGGCGGCGTACGTCGAGCTGCTCGGCCCGCAGGACTGGCAGTTCCGCGGCGAGGGACGCCGCCGCGGCTGGACCGAGGTCGACGCGGACGGCGAGCGGAAGACCCGCGTGCACCGTGGGGCCTGCATCTTCCACAACCGGCGCGGGTTCGCCGGTGGCGCCGGATGCGCGCTGCACGGCTGGGCGCTGCGCAACAGCCGCCACCCGCTGGAGACCAAGCCGGACGTGTGCTGGCAGCTGCCGATCCGCCGGACGTTCCGCGAGGTCGAGCGTGCGGACGGCTCGTCGTACACCGAGGTCACCGTCACCGAGTACGACCGGCGCGGCTGGGGGCCGGGCGGGCACGACTTCGCCTGGTACTGCACCGGCAACACCGACGCCCACGTCGCGACCGACCCGCTGTACGTCTCCTACCGGCGGGAGCTGGTCGAGCTGATGGGACAGCCGGCGTACGACGTGCTCGCCGCCCACTGCGAGACCCACCTGGCGACCCGGGCCCGGCTCGCGGTCCATCCCGCTGACCGCACCGGCGGCGCAAGCCCCCGTCCGGGCGGGGAACGCACCAGCCGCGTGGCCGGGTGAGACGGCTGGGACGGGCCGGGGGACACCCCGGCGTCGGCCGCACCGGCGGCGGTGGTCACAATGCTGGGCATGCGCCTTGACCACCTGTCGTACGCCGCAGGGCCGGAGGGGTTGGCCAGCACGACGCTGCGGCTCGCGGAGCTGCTCGGGGAGAAGTTCTGGGACGGCGGCGTCCACCCGCGGTTCGGTACCCGCAACATGGTGCTGCCGCTGGCGAACCGGCAGTACCTCGAGGTGGTCGAGGTGCTCGACCACCCGGCCTCGGACAAGGCGCCGTTCGGTCAGCTGGTACGGCGTCGCTCCGAGTGCGGCGGCGGCTGGCTCGGCTGGGTCGTCGCGGTAGGTGACATCTCGCCGGTCGAGGTGCGGCTGGGTCGGTCCGCCGTCGAGGGCAACCGCTACCGTCCCGACGGGGTCGACCTGCGCTGGCGGCAGGTCGGGGTCATGGGCATGCAGACCGACCCGGAGCTGCCGTTCTTCGTGCAGTGGATGGTGCCTCCGGAAGACCATCCCTCCACCGGCGCCACGGGTGACGTCGCGCTGATCAAGCTGGAGATCGCCGGTGACCCCGCGCGGCTGCGGCACTGGCTCGGTGCGACCCCGGACGCACCACTCGACCACGTCGACGTGGAGTGGACCACCCCGCAGGGGACGCCCGGGGTCGTGGCCGCGCACTTTGCCACCCCGGAAGGCGTGGTCCGGATCTGAGCCGTGCCGAGCTGTCGGTGTTGGGGCCTAACGTCCGCCCCATGGCGAAGCTGACGACGACCAGGCCTCGAGTGGGGTTCCGCTGCACCGAGTGCGGCTGGGACACACCGCGCTGGGTGGGCAGGTGTGCAGAGTGCCATGGGTGGGGCTCGGTCGAGCAGGCCGGACCCCGCTCCCGGGTCGGCGCCGGACCGGTGAGCGCACCGGCCCGGGCGATGACACAGATCGCCGTGGAGGCGACCGGGTCAGGCAGCAGCGGGGTGGGCGAGCTCGACCGCGTGCTCGGCGGCGGGCTGGTGCCCGGGGCGGTGCTCCTGCTGGCCGGTGAGCCGGGTGTCGGCAAGTCGACCCTGCTGCTCGAGGTGGCCGCGCGTGCGGCGCGTGCGGGCAAGGTCACGCTCTACGTCTCGGGGGAGGAGAGCGCCGCGCAGGTGCGGCTGCGCGCGGAGCGCACCAGCGCCGTCCACGACCGGCTCTACTTCGCCGCGGAGACCGATCTGGCCGCGGTGATGGGTCACGTCGAGCAGCTGCGGCCCGACCTGCTGGTGGTCGACTCCGTCCAGACGATCGCCGCGGCCGACGTCGACGGCGCTGCCGGCGGCGTCACCCAGGTGCGCGAGGTCTCCACCGCGCTGACCCGCGTCGCCAAGCAGCGCGGTGTCGCGACGGTCCTCGTCGGGCACGTCACCAAGGACGGCTCGATCGCCGGCCCGCGGGTGCTGGAGCACCTGGTCGATGTCGTGCTGCAGTTCGAGGGCGAGCGCACCTCACGTCTGCGTCTGGTCCGCGCGGTCAAGAACCGCTTCGGACCCGTGGACGAGATCGGCTGCTTCGAGCTTTCCGACGACGGCATCGTCGAGGTCACCGACCCCTCCGGCCTATTCGTGTCCCGGCACCACTCCCCGGTGCCGGGCACCTGCCTCACGGTGACGTTGGAGGGTCGCCGCCCCCTGCTCGCCGAGGTCCAGGCGCTGGTGGCCGCGTCGGGCGGACTGCCGACACGGCGCTCCACCAGCGGCCTCGACGGCGGCCGCGTCGCGATGCTCTTGGCCGTGCTGGAGCGTCGTGCCGGACTGCGGCTGTCCGGCCACGACGTCTACACCGCGACAGTGGGCGGGGCTCGGCTCGCCGAGCCGGCGGCCGACCTGCCGACCGCGGTCGCGGTCACCTCCGCCGCGCTCGGCGTACAGATCGACCCGCCGACCATTGTGCTCGGCGAGGTGGGGCTGGCCGGAGAGATCCGGCCGGTGCCCGACGTGCAGCGGCGGCTCGCGGAGGCCGCACGGCTCGGCTTCACCCGCGCCGTGGTGCCCGCCGCAGGCGGTACCGCCCCGGTCCGGGGACCTGAAGCCGAACGGCTTCGCGTGCGCTGCGCGCACGACGTGGCCGAGGCGCTGGGGGCGGTGGGTCTGGTTTGACGGCGCAGCCTGAGCTGCTGCGCCGCGCCCTACACTGTGCCGCGCCCTACACTGTGCCGCACGGAGCGAGTCGCACGCGGTCGGCGGCATCGCCGCTGGGCGACCGCATCATTCGGGGATCATCGGGAGCACTGTGGCCGGCAGCGACAGGGTCAGCGGCGAGGCGCGGCTGCGGGCCACCTTGGCGACGATCGCGCCTGGGACCGCCTTGCGCGAAGGCCTGGAGCGCATCCTGCGGGGCCGCACCGGTGCCCTGATCGTGCTCGGGCAGGACCGCACCGTCGAGTCGATCAGCACCGGCGGCTTCGGGCTGGACGTGCCGTTCACCGCGACCGGACTGCGCGAGCTGGCCAAGATGGACGGCGCCATCGTGCTGGACAAGGACGCGACCCGCATCCTCCGCGCGGCCGTGCACCTGATGCCGGATCCGTCGATCCCGACCGAGGAGGCCGGCACCCGTCACCGCACCGCCGACCGAGTGGCCCGGCAGACGAACGTGCCGGTGATCTCGGTGTCGCAGTCCATGTCGATCATCGCGGTCTACGTCGGTGACATCCGCTACGTGCTCGAGGACTCCGGCCAGATCCTCTCCCGAGCCAACCAGGCGCTGGCCACGCTGGAGCGTTACAAGCTACGGCTAGACGAGGTGTCCGGCACCCTCTCGGCACTGGAGATCGAAGACCTCGTCACCGTGCGCGACGTCGCCGCCGTGGCGCAGCGGCTGGAGATGGTGCTGCGGATCGCCCGGGAGATCGAGGGATACGTCGTCGAGCTCGGCACGGACGGACGGCTGCTGTCGTTGCAGCTGGAGGAGCTCGTCGCCGGTGTGGACCTGGAGCGCGAGCTGGTCGTGCGTGACTACTTCCCGGTCAGCCGGCGCAAGGACGCCACCGAAGTGCTCACCGACCTGGAGGCCCTGCCGTCCACCGACCTGGTCGACATCGCCGCGGTGGCACGCTCGCTGGGCCTGGGCGGTGCCGAACAGCTGGACCGGGCGATCACGCCGCGCGGCTACCGGCTGCTGGCCAAGGTGCCCCGGCTCCCCGGTGCCGTGGTGGAGCGCCTGGTCGAGCACTTCGGCACCCTGCAGAAGCTGCTGGCCGCCAGCATCGACGACCTGCGCATCGTCGACGGGGTCGGCGAGCTGCGCGCCCGCAGTGTTCGCGAGGGTCTGTCACGGCTGGCAGAGTCCAGCATCCTCGAGCGTTACGTCTGAGGGCCGGCGGCATCGGGACGCGCGCGGGAGTGCCGGGCACCGCGCCGGCGGCCGGCAAGTCGGTCCCCGCGTCAGCCGACCCGACCCGAGTGCACCGGCTCATCCTGCGCGCGGCGGCCACGAGCATCGCCGCCGTAATCGGGGCGCTCACCGGAATCGTCGTCGGCTCCCTGCGGCGCGCGTCGCTGCGCCGGCTTCGGAGGCGGCGGGGGTGTCAACCGGAACTGGCCGCGATGCGGCTCGCCGCCCAGCAGGGCCGCCTCCGCCCAGTAGTAGCCGGGCTCGGCGAACGGCTGGCGAGGTGAGCAGGAGTCGACGGCGCGCTGTCCGGACCAGGGCACGGTGACGTACGTCAGCCAGCCGGCACGCAGTACCACCTCGCGCTCCTGCAGCGTGGGGCAGGCGTCCAGCCGCCACACCAGGTCGTCGCCGGAGGTGACCTCCAGGGCGAGGTCGCCGGCGCTCAACGACACCGTGCACGCCGGCGCGGTCTGGGTCGACAATCCGAGCCGCAGGTCGACCGGCGCATAGGCGTACGCGTCCTCGACGTCCGGGACGACGACCACGTCCGCGGGCGAGCACTCGCCCGAGGGCTTCGGCAGGGTCGTGGTGACCACCTGCCGCTGCTTCGACCGCGCCCGCTCGGCCCCCTCGCGGCCGTCACGCCTGCGTTCTCGTGCCAGCTTCTTCGGCTTCCGGTCGCGCCGGTCCGGTTCCCCGCGCGCCGGTTCCGGGGCGCGGTCGAGTTCGCTGTCGTGCTCCGGGAGTGGCGTCGGTATCGGTGCCGTCTCGGTCGGTCCCGTGTCGGTGGCGCGCGGATTCGCGGTCTGCGCTCCGGCGGTGACGCGCCACAGCATGAGCACCAACGCGGCGAGGACCGCCAGCACCACGAGACGGCGGCGCCAGTAGACTTGCGCGGGCAACGGCCCCCGTGGCCTCCCCAGGTTGCTCATGCTCGAACGCTAGCCCGGCAGGCGGGACGGACCGTGGAGCCACGCGTGCGAGGATCGACCACGATGCCGCACCGCGACCTCCATGAGCCGATCCTGCAGTGGTACGCAGGCCATGCCCGCGACCTGCCGTGGCGACGCGGTGACGCCACCGCGTGGTCGATCCTGTTGAGCGAGGTCATGCTCCAGCAGACGCCGGTGGCCCGGGTGCTGCCCATGCATGCGGCATGGCTCGCGCGGTGGCCGACTCCGGCCGACCTCGCCGCGGAGTCGCCCGGCGAGGTGATCCGCGCGTGGGGCCGACTGGGCTATCCCCGCCGGGCGCTACGGCTGCATGCCGCCGCGCAGGTCATCACCGAGCGCCATCGTGGCGTCGTACCCGCGGACCTGCCGAACCTGCGGGCCTTGCCGGGTGTCGGGGAGTACACCGCGGCGGCCGTGGCGTCCTTCGCGTTCGGTCGTCGCCACGTCGTCGTGGACACCAACGTGCGCCGCGTGCTCGCCCGCGCCGTCCTCGGTGCTCCGGCGGCCACCTCGCCCGGCGCCGAACGTGCGGTCGCAAAGACGCTGGTTCCCGAGGACCCCGCGACGGCCGCCCGCTGGGCCGTGGCGGTGATGGAACTCGGCGCGCTGGTGTGCACCGCCCGGGCGCCACGCTGCAGGCAGTGTCCGGTCCGCTCGGCGTGCCGATGGCGCGCCAGCGGCTCGCCGTCGTACGGCGGGCCGGCACGACGCACCCAGTCCTACGCCGGCACCGACCGGCAGTGTCGCGGCCGGCTGCTGGGGGTCGTCCGGGAGACCGCGGGTCCGGTCTCCAGCTCGGTGCTGGACGCCGCCTGGGAGAAGCCGGCGCAGCGGGAGCGAGCTCTCGCCGGTCTGGTCGCCGACGGCCTGGTGCAGCGCCAGGACGACGGGACCTACTGCCTGCCCCGCTGAGCGGGGCCTCGGACGCGGTCGGCGCGCAGTCCCCTCAACCCGGTCGCGTGGCGGCCCCACCGCACGCGGTGTACCCCGACATGACACGCAACTGCCGGGCCGGCGCAGATCAGTCCTGACCGGCGGTCTCCACCGGAGGGGCGTCAGGCAGCTTGCTCTTCGGTGTCCCGGTGAAGGTGAACTGCGCCTCCGCGCCTTCGCCCTCGACGTCGACGAGCACGATCTCGCCCGCCTTGAGCTCGCCGTACAGGATCTTCTCGGCGAGCACGTCCTCGACGTCGCGCTGCAGCGTGCGCCGCAGCGGACGGGCGCCGAGCACCGGGTCGAAGCCGCGCCGAGCCAACACCTTCTTGGCGGTCTGGGTGAGCTCGATGCTCATGTCCTTGTCGCGCAGGCGGGTCTCCACGTGCTCCACCATGAGGTCGACGATCTCGATGATCTCGTCCTCGGTCAGCGGCGGGAACACGATGATCTCGTCCACGCGGTTGAGGAACTCCGGCCGGAAGTGCTGCTTGAGCTCCTCCGACACCTTGGCCTTGATCCGCTCGTACGACGTCGTGGTGTCGCCAGCCTGCTGGAAGCCCAGGTTGACCCCGCGGGTGATGTCCCGCGTGCCGAGGTTGGTGGTCATGATGATCACCGTGTTCTTGAAGTCCACCACGCGCCCCTGCGAGTCGGTGAGGCGGCCGTCCTCGAGGATCTGCAGCAGCGAGTTGAAGATGTCGACGTGGGCCTTCTCGACCTCGTCGAACAGCACCACCGAGAACGGCTTGCGCCGCACCTTCTCGGTGAGCTGGCCGCCCTCCTCGTAGCCGACGTAGCCGGGCGGCGAGCCGAACAGCCGCGACACGGTGTGCTTCTCGGAGAACTCGCTCATGTCGAGCTGGATCAGCGCGTCCTCGTCACCGAACAAGAACTCCGCAAGCGCCTTCGACAGCCACGTCTTGCCGACACCGGACGGGCCGGCGAAGATGAACGACCCGCCGGGGCGGCGCGGGTCCTTCAGCCCGGCGCGGGTGCGCCGGATCGCCCGGGACAGCGCCTTGATCGCGTCGTTCTGACCGATGACGCGCTTGTGCAGCTCCTCCTCCATGCGCAACAGTCGACCCGACTCCTCCTCGGTCAGCTTGACCAGCGGGATGCCGGTGGCCGTGGCGAGGACCTCTGCGATGAGCTCCTCGTCGACCTCGGCGACCACGTCCATGTCGCCGGCCTTCCACTGCTTCTCGCGGTCGTTCTTCGCCACGATCAGCTTCTTCTCCTCGTCGCGCAGGTTCGCCGCCCGCTCGAAGTCCTGGGCGTCGATCGCGCCCTCCTTGTGGCGCCGTACGTCGGCGATCTTCTCGTCGAACTCCCGCAGGTCCGGCGGCGCGGTCATGCGCCGGATACGCAGCCGCGAGCCCGCCTCGTCGATCAGGTCGATCGCCTTGTCGGGCAGGAACCGGTCGGACACGTAACGGTCGGCCAGGGTGGCCGCCGAGACCAGCGCCTCGTCGGTGATCGTCACGCGGTGGTGGGCCTCGTAGCGGTCCCGCAGCCCCTTGAGGATCTCGATCGTGTGTGCGATCGAGGGCTCCTGGACCTGGATGGGCTGGAATCGCCGCTCCAGCGCGGCGTCCTTCTCCAGGTGCTTGCGGTACTCGTCCAGGGTGGTCGCGCCGATGGTCTGCAGCTCTCCGCGGGCCAGCATGGGCTTGAGGATGCTGGCCGCGTCGATCGCGCCCTCGGCCGCGCCGGCGCCGACCAGCGTGTGCAGCTCGTCGATGAACAGCACGATGTCGCCGCGGGTCCGGATCTCCTTGAGCACCTTCTTCAGCCGCTCCTCGAAGTCGCCGCGGTAGCGCGAGCCGGCCACCAGCGCGCCTAGGTCGAGGGTGTAGATCTGCTTGTCACGCAGGGTCTCGGGGACGTCACCACGCACGATCGCCTGCGACAGTCCCTCCACCACGGCGGTCTTGCCGACACCGGGCTCGCCGATGAGCACCGGGTTGTTCTTGGTACGGCGGGACAGCACCTGCATGACCCGCTCGATCTCCTTCTCGCGCCCGATGACCGGGTCGAGCTTGCCCTCGCGGGCGGCCTGGGTGAGGTTGCGACCGAACTGGTCGAGTACCAGTGAGGACGACGGGGCTCCCTCGGCCGGTGCCCCCGAGGTGGCGCTCTCCTTGCCCTGGTAGCCGCTGAGCAGCTGGATCACCTGCTGCCGGACCCGGTTGAGGTCGGCGCCGAGCTTGACCAGCACCTGGGCGGCGACGCCCTCGCCCTCCCGGATCAGGCCCAGCAGGATGTGCTCGGTACCGATGTAGTTGTGGCCGAGCTGCAGCGCCTCGCGCAGCGACAGCTCGAGCACCTTCTTGGCGCGCGGAGTGAACGGGATGTGCCCGCTGGGCGCCTGCTGTCCCTGACCGATGATCTCCTCCACCTGGGCCCGCACGGCCTCCAGGGAGATCCCGAGGCTCTCCAGCGCCTTGGCGGCGACACCCTCGCCCTCGTGGATCAGGCCCAGGAGGATGTGCTCGGTTCCGATGTAGTTGTGGCTGAGCATGCGGGCCTCTTCCTGAGCCAGGACGACGACCCGACGCGCGCGGTCGGTGAACCTCTCGAACATCAGCTGCTCCTTGCTGGGCCTCGGGGGCGGAGGCGGCTCGGCGCGGGCCGACGCGGCGGCCCGCTTCCACTGTAGTCCGGACGGACCCTTCGGCCCCGGGTACACCTGGGACAACCTCGCGGGAGCAGTCGATGTTCCCCGCCGGAACCGGATTACGCCCACGGCGAACCGCCGGCGGCGCTGGTACCTGCCCGCAGCCCGCAGCGCCGGGACCCGCAGCACGCTCAACGGCGAGCGCCGGACGTGCCTGCCGAGGGGCAACCCGGCCAGGTCGGGAC
>JALYMZ010000013.1 GCA_030773435.1 Actinomycetota bacterium
GGTCCCCTTCTTGAAGCGGTGTCTTGGCGGACGCCCAACACCTACCTGACGGCAGGCGTCGAGCGGGGGACCGCCACCTCAAGTTCTACGAAACCGGGACAACCTCAGCTTCGGTCGTCACTATTGGTAACAGCGACCTGCGACGATCTCGACCGGTTTTCCGCGGGAGGGGCCGCGGGTGGGAAGGCGTCGGGCTCAGCCGAGGGAGGCGCCGACCAGGCTTCCGACCCCGTAGGTGATGCCGGCCGCGCCGAGGCCGATGGCCAGCTGGCGCACCGCTCTGGCGAGCGGCGGTCCGCCGGACAGGACGCCGACCACCGCACCGGTGAGCAGCAGCGCCACGCCCACGAGCCCGGTGGCCAACAGGTACGCGGCCGCGCCGTGCAGGCCCACCAGGAACGGCAGCACCGGCACCGCGGCTCCGGAGGCGAAGAACGCGAAGCTCGACGTGGCCGCCGCCAGGTCCGATCCCACGGCGTCGAGGGCCTCGGTGGAGGAGGCGTCGGAGGCTGGCTCCTGGCTGCGCAGGACCGCGTCGGCCCGGCGCTGCGCCTCCTCCGCCGTCATGCCGCGGGCCCGGTAGACCAGCGCCAGCTCGTTGGCGTCCACGTCCAGGTGCGGCACCAGCGCGGACGTGCCGGCGCCCGGTGCGGACGCGGTCAGCAGCTCGCGCTGCGAGCGCACCGAGATCCACTCCCCGGCGCCCATCGACAGCGCACCGGCGAGCAGCCCGGCGAGGCCGGTGAGCAGCACCGTGGCGGCCGAGACCCCGCCGCCGCTCACGCCGAGCACAAGGGCGAGGTTGCTCACCAGGCCGTCGTTGGCACCGAACACCGCCGCACGGAAGGTGCCGGAGACCCGCGCACGACCGCGCGCGGCGAGCCCGCGGACGACCTCCTCGTGGATCCGCTCGTCGGCGGCCATCGTGGGGGTGGCGTCGACGTCCTCGTCGTACGGGGTGCGGCTCTCGGCCTGCTGCACGAGGGCGAGGACGAAGACCGAGCCGAAGCGGCGCGCCAGCGCGATCAGCGCCCGGGTGCGCAGGCCGGCGGCCTCGGGCCGCCCGGCGTCCTCGCCGAGCAGGCTCTGCCAGTGGGCGGCGTGCCGGGCCTCGGCCGAGGCGATGCCGAGCAGGATCTCGCGGTCCTCGCCGGTCCGCCGTGCGGCGAGCGAGCGGTAGAGCTCGGCCTCGGCGCGCTCGTCGGCGAGCCGCCGGCGCCACCGCCGGACGGAGGCGGCCCGGTCCTGCGTCACGGAGCTCGTCACCGCTTCAGGCTGCCAGATCGCGGCAGCCGGTCGCCCGGGTTGTTGGTGCTGGGCATCGTGGGGGTGGCGCTGTTCTACGGCGACTCGTTGATCACCCCGGCGATCAGCGTGCTGTCGGCGGTCGAGGGGCTGGAGGTCACCGCTCCGGGACTGAGCCGCGTCGTCCTGCCGCTCGCCGTGGGAGTCGTGGCCTTGCTGTTCGCCGGGCAGCGCTTCGGCACCGGCAGGGTCGGCCGGCTGTTCGGGCCGGTGACCGTGCTGTGGTTCGCGGCGCTGGCGGCGGGGGGCCTGTGGCGCGCGCTGGCGGAGCCGAGTGTGCTCAGGGCGCTGTCGCCGAGCTATGGGGTGTCGTTCATCACGGCGCACCCGGGCATCGCGTTCGTGGCGATGGGCGCGGTCGTGCTGGTAATCACCGGCGCGGAGGCGCTGTACGCCGACATGGGCCACTTCGGCCGCCAGCCGATTCTGCGCGCCTGGTTCTTCGTCGTGTTCCCGGCCCTGACGCTGAACTACCTGGGGCAGGCCGCGCTGATCCTCAACCACCCGGGCGCCGAGTCCGACCCCTTCTTCTTGCTGTACCCGGGCTGGGCGCGCCTGCCGATGGTGGTGCTGGCGACCGCCGCCACGGTCATCGCCAGCCAGGCGGTGATCTCCGGGGCGTTCTCGCTGACCCGCCAGGCGATGCAGCTCGGGCTTCTGCCGCCGATCACGGTACGGCAGACCTCCGAGCACGAGGGGGGTCAGATCTACCTGCCCGGCGTCAACGCGGGGTTGTTCGTCGGGGTGCTGGTGCTCATGCTCGCCTTCGGGTCCTCCCAGCGGCTGGCTACTGCCTATGGCGTCTCGGTGACCGGGGCGCTCGTCGTCGACACCGTGCTGCTGCTGCTGGTGGCCCGGGTGCTGTGGCACTGGTCGCCGTGGGAGCTCGCGCTGGCCGCCGTGGCGTTCGGCCTGGTGGAGGTCACCTTCCTGGCCGCGAACCTGTCCAAGGTCGCCCACGGCGGGTGGCTCCCGCTGCTCATCGCGGCCGTGGTCTTCACGGTCATGACGACCTGGCGGCGCGGCCGGGAGATCGTCACGGCGAACAGGAGGGCCAAGGAGGGCTCGCTGCGCGAGTTCATCGACGAGGTGCGCGACCGTGCACTGCCACGGGTCCCCGGCACCGCGGTGTTCCCGCACCCCGGCAAGGACACGGTGCCGTTGGCGCTGCGCGCGAACACCGACCACAACCACGTCCTGCACGAGGCGGTGATCATCGTGTCGGCGAGCGCGGCCAACGTGCCACACGTGCCGGTCGCGGAGCGGCTGACCGTCGACGACCTGGGCTATGCCGACGACGGCATCCAGCACCTCTCGGTGCGCTTCGGCTTCTCCGACGCCCCCGACCTACCCGCCGCCCTGCGCCAGGCCTGCGCCGACGGAGTGTTTGAGGACGCAGTTCACGACGTCGTGGAGGCTTCGTACTTCATCTCCCGCGGCGCCTTGCGGCGCACCAGCGCGCCAGGGATGCGCGGCTGGCGCAAGGCAGTGTTCATCGCCCTGGCCCACAACGCCGCGGACCCCGCTGCTACTTCGGCCTACCCGCGGACCGAACGGCGACCATGGGCAGCGACGTCGACGTCTAACCTGCCTCCCGCAGCCGCTGGCTGCTGAGCACTCCTGTGTCCTACCGTCCGTACAGGAGTTGAAGGACAGCCCTGTGCGGCTACTGACAGCGCCACTGTCTACCCATCCCTCGCGAGCACACACGCGAACCAGTCCCGAAAGCCGAAGGCGGTTTCAGGCGGTCGTCGCAACGGGTCTTCCGATAGTAGCGTTTGCATTGCTTGGGCGGGAGTAAGGCCACCCGGAGTCTTTCTTGGTCGGCTGTTGAGTTCGGCGGCGACGTGGGCGAGTTCGGCCGGGCTGTGCACCGAAAGGTCTGTGGCTTTCGGGAAGTACTGGCGGAGCAGTCTTTTGGTGTTCTCGTTGCTGCCGCGCTGCCAGGGGCTGTACGGGTCGCAGAAGTAGATGTCCAGGCCGGTTGCCATGCTGATGTCGCGGTGCCGCGCGAGCTCGGTGCCGCGGTCCCAGGCCAGCGAGCGCCGCAGCTGCTCGGGCAGGGTGCTGATCGCGGGGATCATCGCGTCACGGACCGCGGGAGCGCTGTGCCCGTCGGGCAGGTGCACCAGCAGCACGAACCGGGTCGTGCGCTCGACCAGCGTGGCGATCGCCGACCGGCAGTTCGTGCCCAGGATCAGGTCGCCCTCCCAGTGCCCGGGTACCGCCCGGTCGTCGGCCTCGGCGGGGCGCTCACTGATGGACACGACGTCGATGAAATTGGCCTTCGCCGCGCCGGCGCTACCCCGGCGGCGGCGCATCGCCCGGCCGGTCCGCAGCTGCTTGTGCAGGTCGGCGCGCAGCTGCCCGCGGCCCTGGACGTACAGCGCCTGGTAGATCGTCTCGTGAGACACCTGCATCTCCACCTGACGGGGTGCCTGCGGGCGAGCTCGTCGCTGATCTGCTGCGGGCTCCACTTCAAGTCCATCTTGGCCTGCACGAACACCGCCAACGGCCGGTGCTCGAGCTTGCTCGGCTTGGGCCGTCGACTCCGCAGCTCCGCGCGCTTGTGCGCCGCGTACGGCGCGTACGCCGGCGGCCGGCACTGTCGCGGCAAGGCGGCAGCGGCGGGCTGCTTCCGGTTGCCGGTGAGTTCGCGGCTGATCGTCGAGGGTGACCGCCCCAACTCGGCGGCAATGTCGCGCACGCCCTTGCCGGCCCGCTGCAGGTCCGCGATCGCCAGCCGCTCCTCCAGTGACAGGAACCGCCCGGACACCACCCGAGGCGCCAGCGGTATTCGCCCGCCCGCAGCCTTCCGCCACCGATAACCCTGTCGTCGTTCCACACCCACAGCCTCACACGCAGCCATGTTCGTCTTGCCCTGCCCGATCAGCTCCCAGAACCGGGCCTGCCGCTCCAACTGCTTCTGCTGCCATGCCGACATCACCAACACCCCCACGATCAGCGGTGTTGCGACGACCCTCTGAGACCGGGAACCCTTGAACGGGACGCACTCCGGCAGACGATCGTCTTGCGCAGTGGGACGGACGCGCAGGCTGGTAGCGCCACTTGCTGCTTAGGCTCAGGTCAGCAGAGCCAGCCACGTAGTCCGCACCTCAGCCATTGGGATGTCGTTGACATCAGGTGCTCGGCGGCAGCTATCGGGCGGCAATTCCGGCACAGGCCCCTCAGAGGCCTAGGAAGCGGCGTAGGGTCCCCGCGCCACCGCGAAGGGGAGTCAGCTGATGCGGGTCCGGATCTTCAGCCTGTGCACCGCCGTTCTCTTGGCCCTGTTCGCCGGGGGGACGTCGGCGGGTGCGGCGGTGACGATCAATGCGGTGACCGTGCCGGGCGCCCCGACGGGTGTGAAGGCCGTCGCCGGCAACGCTTCCGCGCAGCTGGCCTGGGTGCCGCCGGCGAGCACCGGCGGCGCCGCGGTCACCGGCTACGTGATTACGGCGTCGCCGGGCGGCAAGACCGCGCGGACCACTGCGGTCACCAGTTTCACCGTCGGCGGCTTGACCAACGGCACCGCCTACACCTTCACGATCGCCGCTATCAACAGCGCCGACACCGGTCCGAGGAGCGCCGCCTCGGCTCCAGTCACGCCCCGTCCGCCGACCGCCCCAGCAGGCCTGACCGCGCGGTGCCGCTGTAGAGCCGGCGCGCCAGCGCAGCCAGCGCCAACACGCCGCCCTCACCGTCGTTGTCCGCCCGCATGACGATGCCGACGTACTTCACCGACACGATCAGGGTGATGGACCAGAACATCAGTGAGATGACGCCGTAGACGTCGTCTGGTGTAGGGCGTACCGCGGCGTCGTCGATGGAGAAGACCGTCTCCAACGCGTACAGCGGGCTCGTCCCGATGTCGCCGAACACGACCCCCAGAGCTGCCAGCACCAGACCCGCACGGGCCGGTCGAGCCCGCCCGGACCTGCCCTCCGCGCCCGACGACGGCTGGTTCGCGACGACAACTGTCAAGCATCAGCGGCACCCAGCCCACACTGACGAACAACGGGGCGGCTGGCGATCCGTCTCAACGTTGACGCGCTCAACCGCCGCGGCCGCCGCTGCATGGCTCACCCGCAGCCTCGACCTGCGCGAGAACGTCCACGGCGCGGCGTCTCCGGCGTCGACGGGGACACCGGATCAACCGGGTGGGCGTGCGTGCTATCGGGAGCCGCGCCGGTGCAGCAGACGTCCTCAT
>JALYMZ010000014.1 GCA_030773435.1 Actinomycetota bacterium
CCGTCCTCGAGCAACAGGTCACCGTGACCGTGGTGGTGGTTGGCGACGAGGTCGACGGCGCCACCCGGGTGGAGGTTGGCGGCGGCGAGCTCCGGATTCCCAGCTTGGGCCTGGTCTGCTCGGCGCAGGCCGTCACCGTCGAAGCTGCCGACGAGGTCGGCCAGCTGCTGGAGGATGCCTCCCATCTGCCGGCACAGCTCTCGCTCATGCCGCTGCCACGCGTTGATCCGCCCGTCATGGTTGGCTTCGCCAGGGACGGTTACCACGACCCTCCCTACGAGATCCTGGTGCGCTTCCTCGGCGAGATCGCCGTTGTGGGCGGCAATCGGAAGCTGAAGCCGAAGCAGACGGCGGTGCTTGCTTACATCGCGCTCCATGCACCGGTTGCTTCGGAACGCGTCGAGGACGCCGTGTGGGTTGCGCCCACCGCCTCCCGGCGAAAGCGCCTGGCCAATACCGTGTCCGAGTCGCGCAACGCACTCGGTGCGGCCCACCTTCCGCTGGCCACCGACGGCAAGTACCGGGTGGGCCCGAAGGTGATGACCGATGTCGAGCTGTTCGACCGCCGGCTCGCCTACGCCGCTGACCAAGACGACGACGGGGCGATCCGGACGCTGCGCGGCGCGCTGGAGCTGGTGGGAGGAACCGTCTTCACCTATCGCAACGCCGAGCGCGGCTCCTATGTGTGGGTCGACGTGGAGAACTGGATCAGTAGCTGGGAGCTCAAGGTCACCGAGACCGCCGAAGAACTTGCCCAGCGCTACCTCGACTCGGGTGACGCCGACGGCGCTGTGTGGGCAGCCCGACGTGGGCTTCGCGCCAGCCCAACCCACAGCCGGCTCACCAAGCTGCTCATGCAGGGCTACTTCGCCGAGGGCGACATCCGGGCGGCGGAGCGCGTCTTCGAGAGCCACCAGGCCGCGCTCGAGCGACTCGAGCTCGATGACGTCGACGGCGAGCTCGTGGATTTCTTCCACGAGGCTCGTCGGCCGCGAGGCGCTGCTGCCAGCTGAGATTCCGCCTACCGGGACCTGGCGTCCACCGGTACCGGAGAACCGGTTCGTGGTCCTGATCATGCCGCAGCAGTGAGGGGGCTCTCGTCGTGTCGATTCGGGGGTGCTCTGGGCTTGCCGTCGCAAGGCTCGCAGGAGCTCCCCGACTCCCGTGGTGGTCTGTATTAGGCCCAAGTCATCACGCTCGGACTTACAGCCTTTGCTTGGATGATGGAGCGTCGGATCGAATAGGAATCCTGTGCCGGATGCAGAGCGACTCGCGCGATGCCTAGCGGCCCGCTCATTTCACCATCCACAGAGGCAGCTACCTCTTCAAGGGGCAGTCAGGTCTTCATGCGGGTCGCCGTCGAATGATCAATGGCTTCCATGGGACCACGGACGAGTTCAGCTGCCGGTGCCGTCATTCCCTCATGTCAGCCAGTTGATCCTCAGGACGCCCTCGACAAGACTGACGACGCCCAAAAGCCCGTTCGAGGTCGAGGTCGACTCCTGGCCGCGTGGGCACCTCGACTGCGGCGCACTTGGCCTTGATCCAGCCGGCCTCGATCGTCGAGGTCGGCGACCGACGCCTGGCCCAATCGGATCGTCCCGGCCAGCGTCAGACTCCACCCTTACGCTTGGTCGGTGCGCCAGATCCTCGGCTACGTCGTCGAGGCCGACCTCGACCTCGTCCTGGTCTTGACGCGTGGATCGGCGGCCCGCTCACCCCGTATCTGGCCCAGCGCGCCGGCGTCACCCTGGGCTCACCGCTGACGGCGGCTCGCTCAACAGTCGCTGCGCCGGCACCCGGGAGACCGATGTCGAGATCAGCTGGCACGGCGGGGCGCTCTAATTGAAAACTAGATCGACGCCGAGTTCACCGAGCACCAGCCCGGGTCATACAAGGTCGAGGTCGACGCCCGCGGCGGGCGCCTGGCGGTGCCGGCTACCCGGACTCGCACCCAATCCCGTCATTGTCGTTGCCGTCGAACCCGTGAGGGTCAGGGCGCAGCACCCGGAAGCGACGGTGCGGGATGTCGCCGCAGTCGAGGTCCGGCGGCGGCGGGGCGATGCACACATCGGGGTACGCCGGATCGCAGTTCCCTGACGCCTTCGTGACGGTGGTCGCTCGAGCGGTCGTCGTGGTCGCCGCCGCTGCGCATGCCGACCAAAGGCCCCGGTTCGCTTCACGGGCCTCACGCTGGAGCCTCTGGAACTCATCGACATGGGCCACGTTCGGCGGGAAGGTGGCGACCTGGGCGAATCCGTCGCGCAGGAGGACAGCGTTCACGAACAGGCCGTCCCGCAGCCGGTACATGTAGGCGAGGGTCCGGCCGTACCTGTCGGTCCTGCCGACGTCGTAGGCGAGGCGCACTGGAGTGCCGGGCGGGATCAGCTTTTCGGTGTGTGCCGCGGCCTCGCGGCCGAAGCACTGCACGCCCGCCCGGGGATCCTTCGTCTCGGGAGTGTCCACCCCGATGAGCCTGACCCTCGTGCCGCCAGCCACCGCGATCGTGTCGCCGTCGATCACCTCGGCCACGGTGGTGTCACCGCCGGCCGGCACCACCGCCGCAACTGGCCCCGCAGTAGTCGGGACAGCGGTCGTTGCGGGAGG
This sequence comes from Actinomycetota bacterium, assembly GCA_030773435.1. GTDB lineage: Bacteria > Actinomycetota > Actinomycetes > Propionibacteriales > Nocardioidaceae > JALYMZ01. Next base: position 2,608 of record JALYMZ010000014.1, read on the forward strand.
AACCGTTGTCGTCGTCGCGGTTGTTGTCGTCGTCGCTTCGCTGGTGGTTGTCTCGCCTCTGTCCACGGCCACCCGAGTGCCCGGTTCCTCCTCGGAGCTGAACAGGCCAACGAGAAGGAACAGCACGATTACGGGTGTGGCGATCTGGGCCGACCTGGGCCAGCCGCGGTAGCGCCGCCACACGCGCGCGCGCGCCGACGTGGCGGTTGGCTCATCGATGGCCGATGAGATCGGGTCAGTAGGTTCGCCCGCCGGGGTAGTGGGAGTGGACACGGTGGGGGAATCGGTTGTCCTCGGCGACCCGCCCCGTTCGGCTTCCTGACCGCTCGTAGCGTATGCCAGGGGGTCAGAGCTCGTTGAGCCCCGATCAGACACGTGGTCGGTCCAGCGCTCTCCGTCCCAGTAACGGTGCTCATGGCGACCGGTGGGATCACGCTGCCAACCGGCCGGAGGTGGGCCTGGCATCGTCCCTCTTCTCCGGGTTTGCGCTCGTTCTTCCCTAAACGCAGTGCGCGGGAACATTGCTCGCGGCGGTGATGAAGCTGTGGGCGAGACGGCACCAGAACCTGTCGAGCGCCCGCACCCAGGTGGCGTGTCGACTGCACGCGGTGCTGTGTGACCTCGTTGCCGGGGGCGTTCCCGATGAGATCCATGCCGAAAAAGCGGCGTCGTTGCTCGCCGACGTCGAACCGGACAACGCGGTGGCCGCCGCGCGGGTCGAGCTCGCCACCGAGCTCCTCGACGACCTGCGCCGCGTCGACCGCCAGCTCGCGGAGTCGAAGAAGCGGCTCGAGCAGGTCGTCGCCGCGTCCGGCACGATCACCGTCGACATCTTCGGCGTCGGCCCCGTTGTGGCCGCCACCGTCGTCGGGCTCACCGGCGACATCGCCGCTTCCCCACCCGCGACCGCTTCGCCGCCTTCAACGGCACCGCACCGATCGAGGTGTCCTCCGGTGGTCGCAAAGTGTGGCGGCTGTCCCGCCGCGGGAACCGGACCCTCAACCACGCCATCCACATGGCCGCGGTGACCCAGATCCGGTTCTACCACAGCCCCGGCCGCGGCTACTACGACGGCAAGATCGCCGAAGGCAAGACTCCCAAGGAGTCGATGCGCGCCCTGAAGCGACGGATCAGCGACGCCCTGTGGGGGGCCATGGTCGCCGACGCCCGACGTGCTGCGGCCACGACAGCGGCGGCAGCCAAGGCCGGCCCGGGAGGGCAACCGGGGAACGACTCTGTCACCAGCGCGGCCGGCTCACACCCCGAGACGCCCGCTCTTCGGCCAAAGCCACTCCCGAACCCGGACCAAGGCTACGACCATCAAGCCTCGCCGGCGTCCCGCGTCGAAGACGCCGGCCAGGACGGTCCGAAGAAGCGCTTGACAACCAAAGAGGACTCGATCGATCTGGCGCGGGAACTCACCTTGGCGCGTGAATGTCGCAAACGTGTGTCATGGCCGGCCTCGTTCCGGCGAGCAGCAGTGGAGACAACGTGACGTATACAAGGCACCTGCCGACCAGCCAAGACTGCTGCCCGTTCCGCACGCCGCCCCTCGCCTGAGCGGCAGCGCAGGGACGATCGTGCTCGTTACTGGGTCAGCGAAGCCGCCGGTGCACGCTCGAGGACCAACGCACGCGGTGAACCCGCGAGCGCCGGTGCGTTGGCCGGGCTCGACCACACCACGGTTTCGAGGAACTGCAGGAACGCGTTCGCCTCGTCGACGGTGTCGAAGTCCAGGTCGACGATCACGTAGTGCGGATCGCCGACCGGTTGGTGGACACGCTCGTCTCGCACTC
>JALYMZ010000015.1 GCA_030773435.1 Actinomycetota bacterium
GCGCGACGTCGCCGGCTCCGTGGAACGGGACGCCATCGAGCGGGCGCTGGCCAAGTTGGAGTCCGCGGCGGGCGACGCCACGGGCACGCTGGAGCGGGTCGACGTGCAGATCGACCCCGCCGACCCGGCGGTCACCGAGGCGGTCAACTCGGCGCTGCTGCGCGGCCACCGGATGCGGCTGTCGTACTTCGTGCCCAGCCGCGACGAGACGACCGAGCGCGACGTCGACCCGATGCGGCTGGTCGTCGCCGAGGGGCACAGCTACCTGGAGGCCTGGTGCTACCGGGTCGACGACACTCGGCTGTTCCGCCTGGACCGGATCACCGCGGCGGTCGAGCTCGACGTACCGGCGTCGCCGCCGCCACAGGCGCACCCCCGGGACTTGTCCGGCGGACTGTTCCAGGCGTCGCCAGACGACATGCTGGCGACCCTCGACGTGGAGGCCAGCGCCCGCTGGGTGGCGGAGTACTACCCCCACGAGGCCGTCACCGAGCTTCCCGGCGGCGGGCTGCGGGTGCTGCTGCGGGTGAGCGACCCCGCCTGGCTGCGCCGGCTGGCGCTGCGCCTGGCCGGCCAGGGCCGCGTCGTCATCCCCTCCGACGTCGCGGCGGAGGTGCGAACCGAGGCGGCCCGGGCCCTCGCGGCGTATGATCGCCATGACGAACCCGCAGCCTGACCCGACCAGAGGGCGCCACCCATGACCACCGCAGTCGCGATGCTCGCCCCGATGTGGGCTCCCGGCCCCGCTGAGCTCATCATCATCGTCTTGGTCGTCATGCTGTTGTTCGGCGCCAAGCGGCTGCCCGAACTGGCACGCGGCAGCGGCCGGGCCCTGCGCATCTTCAAGTCCGAGACCCGCGGGTTGATGGAGGACGACGACAAGCAGGACGAGCCGCCCCGGCCGTTGACGTCGGGCGAGAACGGGACGGCGGCACCGCGCGCGGCGACGCCGGTCGACGACCCGGCGCCGCGCCGGCCGGAGGGTTCCGCGCCGTACTCGTCCGAGCGTCCCGCACCGGCTTCGTCCGAGCGCTCCACCCCGCGCCACCCCGAGCACTGACCGGGCCTCGGCCCGGCCGCCGAGGCTGAGTCAGCGTGGTCAACACCTCCGCCGCCCACGGCGCCTCCGCGGGAGACCCGTTCGATCCCAGCCGCATGACGCTGGTCGAGCATCTGCGCGAGCTGCGCAGCCGGCTGCTCAAGAGTGTGGTCGCGGTCGTGGCGATGATGGTCGTCGCCTGGTTCTTCTACGAGCCGCTGATCCTGCTGCTCCGTGAGCCGTTCGGCAACAGCGTCGAGGCGCTGCTGGCCGAGCGCGACCTGCGCGCCGAGCTCACCCTCGCCGGGGTCGCCGACCCTTTCACGCTACGGGTGAAGATCTCCCTGGTCGCCGGCATCGTCCTCGCCAGCCCGGTGTGGCTCTACCAGCTGTGGGCGTTCATCGTGCCCGGGCTGCACCGGCACGAGCGCCGCTGGAGCCTCATCTTCGGCGCCGTCGCCGGACCGCTGTTCATCGCCGGGGTCGTGCTGGGCTTTCTGGTGCTCCCCAAGGGCATCCAGATCCTGTTGAACTTCACCCCGCCGGAGGTCAGCAACCTGGTCCAGGTGGACCGCTACCTCAGCTTCGTGCTGCGGCTGCTGCTCGTGTTCGGCGTCGCGTTCGAGATCCCGCTCTTCGTCGTGCTGCTCAACCTCGCCGGTGTGGTCAGCGCCCGGTCCCTGGCCCGCCACCGCTCCTGGATCGTCATCGGCACCTTCGCCTTCGCCGCCGTGGCGACCCCGTCGACCGACCCGATCACGATGCTGTTCCTCGCGGTGCCGATGACCGGGCTGTTCCTGGCCTCGGAGGTGATTGCCAGGCTTGTTGACCGCGCCCGCCGCCGCCGCGGTGGCGAGCCGGACTACGCGGCCTTCGACGACGAGGAGGCGTCGCCCCTGGCGGTCGAGCGGCGTGCCGAGGACGACCGGCCGAGCTCGTTGGCGGAGCCCGACTGATGCCGCTCGCCGACCCGTTCGAGCTGCCGGAGTGGCTGGCCGAGGCCGAGGTCGTGTGGGAGTCCACCGACACCGTGGCCGCCGCAAGCACGGTCAGCGGTCGGCTGACGGACGTGGCCGGGCGGCACCCGGCGGTGCGGCTCGACCTGTTGGCGGTGGACGCGGCGTGGCCGCGTCCGGTCGCCGCCGAGCCGGACCGGTGCGCGGCGCACCAGGCGTGGCACTACGGCGAGGTCGCGCTGCTGCAGGTACCGGGCGGTGTAGCGCTCGGCGTGCCGGGCGCGGCGTTCAGCGCCGACCTGGTCAGCGAGGCCGTGCGCCGGTTCGCCCGTGCGGTCGGGGCGAAGCCGCAGGACTACGCCGTACGGCTGCGCTTGTGAGCCGCCGGGCTACGCCGTAGCCCTTGAGCGGGCGCCAACGGCGTCCCCGTTGCCTGACCGTTCGACGTGTCCGCGCGCCCTCCGGGAGGTCGAGCGACAACCGGAGCACCGCGACGTAGCCTCGACGACATGACCAGCCCGGCGCAGCGCTACGCCCGCTTCCGGGCCGAGCAGAAGGCGCCCGCGCTGGCGGAGTTCCGTGGCCTCTACGACTTCGCGCTGGACGCCTTCCAGGTGCGTGCGTGCGAGGAGCTCGAGGTCGGCCGCGGCGTCCTCGTCGCGGCCCCCACCGGCTCGGGCAAGACCCTCGTCGGCGAGTTCGCGGTGCACCTTGCGCTGCGGACGGGCCGCAAGTGCTTTTACACGACGCCGATCAAGGCGCTGTCGAACCAGAAGTTCCACGACCTCGTGCGCCGCTACGGCCCCGAGCAGGTCGGGCTGCTGACCGGGGACAACACCATCAACGGCGAGGCGCCGGTCGTCGTCATGACGACCGAGGTGCTGCGCAACATGCTGTACGCCGGATCGCCCACACTGGCGGGGCTCGGCTACGTCGTGATGGACGAGGTGCACTACCTCGCCGACCGGTTCCGCGGTGCCGTCTGGGAGGAGGTCATCATCCACCTGCCCGACTCGGTGTCGGTCGTGTCGCTGTCGGCCACCGTCTCCAACGCGGAGGAGTTCGGCGAGTGGCTGTCCACCGTCCGCGGCGACACCGCCACGATCGTGGAGGAGCGCCGCCCGGTGCCGCTGTTCCAGCATGTGATGGTCGGCCGCCGCCTCTTCGACCTGTTCGCCGACGAGCAGCCCGACGCCGATCCCGACCGCGCCCGGGAGGCCCGGGTCAACCCGCGGTTGCTCGACATCGCGCGCGAGGACTGGCGCAACCGGCGTACCCGCGACCACCGGGACCGCCGCGGCCGCGACCGCCCCGACCGCTACGACGGCGCGGGCCGGGGCGGCCGCGGGCACGCCTACGTGCCTAGCCGGGTCGAGGTCGTCGACCGGCTGGACGCAGCCGGGCTGCTGCCCGCGATCGTGTTCGTGTTCAGCCGCGTCGGCTGCGACGCGGCCGTCCTGCAGTGCCTGCACGCGAACCTGCGGCTGACCACTCGCGAGGAGGCCCGGGAGATCCGCGCGGTGGTCGAGGACCGGGCCCGCGACATCCCCGACGAGGACCTGCACGTCCTCGGCTACCACGACTTCGCCGATGCGCTCGAGCGGGGCGTCGCGGCACACCACGCCGGGATGCTGCCGACCTTCAAGGAGTGTGTGGAGACCCTGTTCTCGCGCGGTCTGGTCAAGGTGGTCTTCGCCACCGAGACCCTGGCGCTGGGGATCAACATGCCGGCCCGGTCGGTGGTGCTGGAGAAGCTGACCAAGTGGAACGGTGAGACCCACGCCGACGTGACGCCGGGCGAGTACACCCAGCTGACCGGCCGCGCCGGGCGGCGCGGCATCGATGTCGAGGGGCACGGTGTCGTGCTGTGGCAGCCCGGCCTCGACCCGCGCGCGGTGGCGGGGCTGGCGTCGACGCGCACCTATCCGCTGCGGTCGTCGTTCCGCCCGTCGTACAACATGGCGGTCAACCTGGTGCGACAGGTCGGGCGCGAGACCGCCCGGGAGTTGCTCGAGTCGTCGTTCGCGCAGTTCCAGGCCGACCAGGCCGTGGTCGGCCTGGCCCGGCAGCTGCGCAAGACCGAGGAGGCGCTTCAGGGCTACCGCGAGGCCGCGTCCTGCCACCTCGGTGACTTCATGGAGTACGCCGAGCTGCGACGCCGGCTGTCGGAGCACGAGGCGGCGCTGGTGAAGCGGCGTCGCTCGGACCGCCGCGACGAGACGGTGGCCGCGCTGGACCGGCTCAAGGTCGGCGACGTCATCGCGGTGCCCGCCGGCCGCTGGGCCGGCCTCGCGGTCGTCCTCGAGCCCGGCGTGCGCTCGGAGCGGGAGGGGCCTCGCCCGCTGGTGCTCACCGCCGAGCGCCAGGCCCGGCGGCTGTCCCTCGTCGACTTCCCCACGCCGGTGGAGTCGCTGATGCGGATCAAGGTGCCGCGGTCGTTCAACCCGCGCAACCCGCAGCAGCGGCGCGACCTCGCCTCGACGCTGCGGCACCAGGCGGGCCACCTCGACCTCGGCCAGAGCCGGGGCCGAGCCGCTCGGGGCGATCGGAGCCTCGGCGCGGACGACCGGGAGGTGCGGCGGCTGCGCCAGGAGCTGCGCGCGCATGCCTGCCACGGCTGCGACGAGCGGGAGGACCACGCCCGCTGGGCCGAGCGTTACGTCAAGCTGCGCCGGGAGTGCCAGGCGCTGCACCGGCGGATCGAGCAGCGGACGAACACGATCGCGCGACAGTTCGACCGGGTGTGCGAGGTGCTGCAGACGCTGGGCTACCTGCGCGGCGACGAGATCACCGCGGCCGGGGAGCGGCTCAGCCGGATCTACACCGAGATGGACCTGGTCGCGGCCGAGTGCCTGCGCCGGCAGGTGTGGCGCGGGCTGGACCCCGCCGAGCTGGCTGCTGCGCTGTCCGCGCTGGTGTTCGAGTCCCGCCGTCCCGACGACGTCGGTCCGGCACGGCTGCCTCCGGGCCGGGTCCGGACGGCGTTGGCGGAGATGGTTGACATCTGGGCCGACCTCGACGCGCTGGAGCGCGACCACCGGCTGGACTTCCTGCGCGAACCCGACCTCGGTTTCGCCTGGGCCGCCCACCGGTGGGCCAGCGGGGCGACGCTGGACGAGGTGCTGACCGGGAGCGACCTGGCCGCCGGCGACTTCGTGCGCTGGGTCAAGCAGCTGCTCGACCTGACCGACCAGGTGGCTGACGCGGCCGGCGCCGCCGGGGACGGCGAGCTGCGCGAGACCGCGCGGCTGGCCGCGGGCAGCCTGCGCCGCGGAGTGGTCGCCTACACCTCACTGGTGGAGTGACCGGTGG
>JALYMZ010000016.1 GCA_030773435.1 Actinomycetota bacterium
GCGTCGACCTGCAGGAGCGGCGGTACCGCCCGCACCTGACCGTGGCCCGGCACCGCACGCCGGTGGACCTCCGCGACGTACTGACCGACGCCCCGGCGTACCGGGGCCCGCCGTGGACGGTGGCCGAGGTCGTCCTCGTGGAGTCCCGGCTGGGCCCGCAGGTTCAGCACCTGCCGCGGGCGCGCTTCCGGCTGCGTTCGCGCTAGGCCAGCGCTCAGCCGGGCGACGCCCGGTCGACCGTCTCGGCCAGGTCCACGACGGCGTCGGTCAGCCTCGCACCGGCGAGCAGAGCCGGATCGTTGTGACCCGCGCCGTGCACCTCCACCAGGTGCCGCAGGCGTGGTGCCGAACCGGCGACGGCGCGGCTCTGGGCGGGCGGCACGATCGAGTCGGCGCTGCCGTAGACGACCGTGACCGGACGCTCGACCGCGGCGAGGTGCTCGGTGAGCGGGTAGCGATCCCTCAGCAGCGCGTCCACCGGCAGGAAGGGGTAGTGGATCCGGCCCACCGAGGCCAGGTCGACGAACGGCGAGCGCAGGACGAGCCCGCCCGGCGGACGCTCGGTGGCCAGTTCGGTGACCACCGCAGCCCCGAGGCTCTCGCCGAAGTACAGGATGCGATGCGGCGGGACGCCGACGTCTCCGGTCAGGAACCGGTGCGCCGCCCGAACGTCGCGAGCCAGCCCGGACTCGCTGGGGCTGCCGGGGTTGCCGCCGTATCCGCGGTAGTCGAAGAGCAGGACCGACATCCCCTCCGCCGCCAGCGCCCGCGCCAGCGGTGCACGCAGGGACCGGTCGCCACCGTTGCCGTTCGCCACCAGTACGGCGATGTTCCGGTCAGGCTCGGTGGCCGGCACCAGCCACGCGCCCAGGACGAGTCCGTCGCTGGTGTGCAACCGCGCGTCGCGGGCGCCCGGGATCACCGTGCCGGCGGGCGGGACCGGCGCGGTCGACGGCAGGTAGACCAGGCGCCGCTGGAACGCCCAAACACAGGCCAGCAGCAGCACGAGAACCGCCGATACGACCACGACCGCTCGTATCACGGCTTCCAGTCTCCCCGGTCGCGGGGGGTCGCCGGGCCCGGACATGTCGCACCCGGGCCGGCGATGGACGGCTGCCGCTGTCCGGGCCGCACGGATAGCCTTCCGCGCGTGCACCCGCGCTACCGCCGCCTGGTGATCCCCGCGGCGTTGGTGGCCCTGCTGCTCATCGTGGTGGTCGCCGCGCTGGTCGATTAGGGTCAGCGCCGCGTGCGGGCGCCGGCCCGGCTGGCATGCGGCGGGTGGCAGGCGGTTCCGCGGAACCGCGTGCCCCGCGTTGCTCGCCGGATGACCGGCGGAACCGGACGCATGGCACGCGCCCGAGGTCGCTCGCCGAGCAGCGCGCGCCGCCCGCCGAGCGAAGAGGGGCGGGCGCCCGGTCACCAGGCGTAGGCCTCCGGAGCCTCGCCACCCGGCCCCGGAAAGATCTCGTCGAGCCGGCGCAGCACCTGCGGCTCCAGCACGATGTCGGGCACCGCGAGCATGGCCTGCATCTGCTCGACCGTGCGCGGGCCGACGATCGGTGCCGTCACGCCGTCCTGGTGCAGCAGCCACGCCAACGCCACCTCGGCGGGACCGTGGATCAGCCCGTCGCACAGCGCCTCGAACGCGGCCACCCGGTCGCGGTGGGCCTCGACGTACTCGCTGGCCCGTCCGCCGGCGGACCGCTCCCGACCGCTTTCCTGCTTCGCCAGGTAGCCGCCGAGGACGCCGCCGTGCAGCGGGCTCCACGGGATCACGCCGATGCCGTATGACCGCGCGGCCGGGAGAACCTCCAGCTCCACGGTCCGCTCGACGAGGTTGTACAGCGACTGCTCCGACACCAGGCCCAGGAAGTGGCGCGCCCGCGCGGCCTCGCAGGCCTGCGCCAGCTGCCACCCGGCGAAGTTGCTGCTGCCGACGTAGACCACCTTGCCGGCGGTGACCAGCGTCTCCATCGCCTGCCAGATCTCGTCCCACGAGACCGCCCGGTCGACGTGGTGCATCTGGTACAGGTCGATCCGGTCGGTCTGCAGCCGGCGCAGCGAGGCCTCGCACTCGCGCACGATGTTGCGGGCGGACAGCCCGCTTGCGCCCGGCTCGTCGGTCATTGACCCGTAGACCTTGGTCGCCAGCACCACGCGGTCGCGCCGGCCGGCGCCCCCGGCGAACCAGCGACCGAGGATCTCCTCGGTCCAGCCCTTGCGGTCCCAGCCGTAGACGTTCGCGGTGTCGAGGAAGTTGACCCCGCCGTCCAGCGCGACGTCGAGGATCCGGTGCGCGTCGGGCTCTTCGGTGACCGGGCCGAAGTTCATCGTGCCCAGGCACAGCTGGGAGACCGTGACGCCGCTGCGGCCGAGTCGGGTGTGCTCCATGCCCCCCGTTGTGCCCGCAGCCCGGGCCGCGACACCCGCGGTCGCCGGCGGGCCGCCGTCCGGCACAGTGGGCGGCGATGGCACCGCAGACCGGTACGACGACGCAGGCAGCGGTACGCCGGGCCGGGGTGGCCACCGCGGTGCTCTTCGCCGGCAACGGGTTCCTGTTCGCCACCTGGGTCACCCGGATCCCGGCGATGCGCGACCGGGTCGGCGCCGGGACCGGCGCGCTCGGCCTCGCCCTGCTGTGCCTGGCGGTCGGCTCGATGCTCACGATGCCGGCGACCGGCACGCTGTGCCGCCGCTGGGG
>JALYMZ010000017.1 GCA_030773435.1 Actinomycetota bacterium
GCTCGCCCCGCTGCTGTTCGCCGCAGCGCACGCCGGTGGCGGCGTGCGGCAGGTCGCGTCCTGGGTCGATCGACGCGAGACAAAGGAGGTGACCGAGCTCCTCGGCTACCTGGCGGACGTCGACGCCCTCGACGCGTGGGCTGCCACCTGCGCGCGGGAGGATCGGCAGCGCGACTCGGTCTATGCGACCGCCGAGTCGATCCTGAAGGCCTTCGCCAGCCCGTCCGCCCGGGCGGCCACGGATGTGGTCGGGGCGGACCACGATGCCGGCCGCGTGATCGACGTGCGGCGGCTCGTGGCGGAAGGGCAGACGCTGTACCTCGTCGCTCCGGCGCATGCGCAGTCCCGGTTGCGCCCGCTGTTCGAGGCTCTCGTGCAGGCGGTGCTGCGCGCCGCCCAGGACGCGTACGCCGAAACAGGTCAGCCACTCGACCCGGCGCTGCTGCTGATGCTCGACGAGGCAGCGAACATCGCCCCCCTGCGTGAGCTGGCGACGTACGCGTCGACCGGTGCGGGGCAGGGCATCCAGATCTGCTCCGTGTGGCAGGACCTCGCGCAGATCCAGTCGATCTACGGCCGGAACGCGCCGACGGTCGTCAACAATCACACCGCCCGGGTCTTCCTGCCGGGCTCGGCTGACTTGGCGACCCTGGACCAGACGTCCCGGATGATCGGCGAGTTCGAGCGCGAGCGGTCGTCGGTCAGTGTCGCCGGGGACGGGCACCGCAGTGTCAGCACGTCCTCCGCGATGACCCGGGCGGCCCCCGTGGAGTATCTGCGACAACTCCCCGCCGGTTCGGCCGTGGTCCTGTACGGGCGCGACCCTGCGCTGCGCTTGCGCACGACCGCGTGGTTCGACGACCCGGTGCTGCGACGTCAGGTCGAGGCGGGGCCGGACCACGAGCGCGGTGCCGTCGCGTCCGCTTGTCCACAGCCGGCAGGCGGAGGGCTTGTCGACGCGGCCGGCCACGCTCCTACTGGGGCGGACCCGACCACCGCGCCGCCTCGCGCACAATCTGCCCCGGAGCCCGCCATGTGCGACCAGGACCCCATGCCGCTCGCCGTCGTTCCCACTGGCCCCTCGCTGCTCGACCGCCTTGCCGAGGTACCCGGGAGCGACCGTTACGTCGACGTCACGACCGCTCGCGAGTACACGATCCACCATGCCGTCGACGGGACGCCTATCCCTGTCCCGCTCGAGCTGACCGAGGCCGAGCGCGACGAGATTGACCGGCGCAGCGACGCCTTTCGGACGGAGCTGCGTCTGCTGGCGCACAAGTGGCCGGATGAGGCGTCGTGAACAGCGACCCTCCGCCTCTGGACCCTGCCGGCGTGATCGCCGCGCTGGAGCATCACCGGGTGCGGTACGTCGTCATCGGGGGAGTCGCCGCGCAGCTACACGGCTCCTCGACGCGGACACGCGGCCTCGACCTCACGCCGGATCGCTCGGCGTCGAACTTCGCGCGGCTGGCCGCAGCGCTGGCCTCTGTCGAGGCACGGGAGTGGGTGCCCGGCTTCGGCTACCCGCTGCAGATGCCGATGGACCGGCGGCGGTTGGCTGGTGACCGTGTGCTGCTCACGCAGACGAGGCACGGACGCGTCGACGTCGTGCCAGTGCCGCACGGCTTGCCGGCGGGGTACGACGAGCTGGAGCCGCGAGCGCGGCGGGTTCCTGCCTACGGGGCTGACGTCAGCGTCGCCTGTCTCAGCGACCTTGTGAGGTCTCACGCCGCTGCCGGTCGCGGGAAGGACAAGCTCGCTCTGTCGAGGTTGATCGACCTGCGGTTGAGGACCCACGACGAGTCCCTGCCGCCACACATTCTGCAGGCACCCGAGCCGCCCGCCGCGCCGTCCTTGCACGACGCGCTCGCCGCCTCGGAACGGCTCGCAGTCGTCTTCGACGTCATCCGGCCGCAGCTTGCCTACGTGCGCAGGGAGCTCTACCGCGCCGTCGACAGCGCGATGTACGGCGAGGCCACAGCGATCCGGGACAGCATCGATCGCGCGCGCCATGCCGCGAGCCACGTGCAGGTGGACGTCCAACGGCTGAGGCACGGTGCATCGACGGCGGAGGACCGGCCGCCCGCGGGCGCGATCTCGCCTGGCGGCGAGTCGGACGTGCGCCTGACCCATCAGGCGGACCAGGAACTACGGGTGACTCTGCAACTCCTTGCATCGGCAGCAGCTCGGCTAGAGGCCCCCGACCGCAACGCGCTGCGTGACCTCCTCATCGAGGCCCGCGTGCATACGGTGGCGGCGGACAATGACCTCGACCTGCTGCAGATCCGGCTCGAGCACCTCGCAAGACGCTGGGAGGACCGGGAGCCGCCTACGCGAGGCGAGTCGCTCGGGCGGGAGTAGTCGAACCTCTCCCTAGTCAGCCGCACCGCCGGAAGACGCACCCGACCTCGACTAAGCGAGTGCGTGACCTCAGTCAAGCCGGGGCCGTGCGCCCAGCTGGCCAGCAGGGCGAGCTTCTCGGCGGTCGGGGACGCCGGCTCGGCGGTGTAGGCAGTGAGCGACAGGCCGGGGTCCGCTGGTAGTGGGAAGGTGCTGTACCCCAGCGTCAGGTCGCCAACGACCAGGTGGTGGAAGACCTTCGTGCCGCCGGTGTGCAGCCGGACGTCTTGCCGTGCCATCGCACGCGGAACTCGTCGCTGCGGGTGGCGAGCTCGCCGACCAGGTCGGTCAGGCCGCGGTCGTCGGGTTGCGTCCCGCTTCCGTTCGGAGGATCTGCACGGTCACGTCGGCGATGGACTCCCAGTTGTCGTAGAAGTCGCGCGCCGGTGGGTCCAGGAGGGAGTAGCGGCCCAGGTTGGGCGGCTGCCCTGTGTCGTGCACGTCTGACTGGAAGCTGCGCATCAGCGCGTTGGTGGCGACGAGGTCGAGGCGTCCGTTCGCGACACCCGCGGGGCGGCGCCGGTCATGGCGTCGCGCATGTGCTGCAGGCTGGGCCGCATCTGCTTGGCCGGCGGCCGCCGACGCACCGGGCGCGCGCCGTCGCGGGCGGTGCGCGCCAGGTCGAGCAGGTGGGCGTACTCGGCGTCGTCGAGCTCGAGCGCCCGGGCGATGGCCTCGAGGAAGGTCCGTGGGCAGGGCCTCGGCAAAGTTGATTCTGCTGTTACATGATCATGGGTAGGACGCGGGCGGGATGTCGGCTGAGGTGACGGCAGGCCGCAGCGATGTTGGTGGCACCGGCCTTGCGGAGCAGGCTGATCGCCAGGTTGCGCAGGGTGGCCATGACGACCGGGCCGTGGCCGGTCCGGATCTGGGACAGGTCCTCGCCGTAGTGACGTCGCGGACCCAGTGCAGCCGGTTCTCGATGCCCCAGTGCCCCCGCAGCGCGTCGGCCAGCTCGTCCGGACTGGTCTGCTCGATGGTCAGGTCGGTGATGGCGTAGACGATCTCGGTGCGCCACCGGCCGCCGGTCAAGGGTCGGCTTCGGCGGGTGATCTGCAGGGCAAGCTTGGCGAACGGGAAGCCGATCCCGACGCTGACGGCGGTGAGCTTCAGGGTGCGCTGCTCGTGCCGGCCGTGGGCTTTGTCGGTGGTGACGTCGGCGACCGGGACGTCGGTCCAGGGCAGTGCACGCAGCTGACGCAGCAGCCTGGGCTGGTTGGCCTTGACGGTCAGCAGGTAGTGCGCGCCGCGCCCGGTCAGGTAGCTCACGTGGCCGCGCTGGGTGTGCAAGGCATCCGCAGTGATGATCGCCCCGGCGATGTCGATCCGGTCGAGCAATGGACCGAAAGCGTTGATCTCGTTGGTCTTTCCGTCGACCACCGCCTGCCCGAGCACGGTGCCGGTGCCCGTGTCGTAGGCGGCCAGCAGGTGCACCGCCCGCCCGCCGGCGTGCCGGGCGCCACGTGCGCTCTTGCCGTCCAGCGCGATCACCCGACGCGGCGCAGCGGGCGGGACGGCCGGGCAGATCGATGCCGAACATGCTGCCAGCCAGGTCGAGACGACCCGGTCCAATTCGGCGGCATCGACGCCTTGCAGGACCCGGCGGATCGTGGACTCA
>JALYMZ010000018.1 GCA_030773435.1 Actinomycetota bacterium
CGCGCGCACCGCCGGATCGGGCAGCACCTCGGTCAGGAAGGTGTCGAACACCACCGAGAGGGCGTTCGGGTCGTACGCGCAGCCGGCCACTTTGCTCAGCAGGTCGGCCGGGTCGTGCTGGCGCAGCGGGTGAGCGAGAACGTGGACGGCTGACGGGCTGCCGGCCACGGCAACAGCGGGTCGCGCGCGGCGAGGGATAGCCCCCAGCGGCCCGGGAGGACTGGGAGGCGGCGCGCGGCGGCGGCTCTTGATTCCAGGTCCGTCACCGCGCCATCACCGCCGAAGAGGGCGTCGATCCGCGGCTGATCACGTGCTCGCGGACGGGGCCGAGGAAGTCCTCGTCCGGGTTGACGGCGGCCATGTCGGCGAGCGCCGCCGTCAGCGCGCCCACCAGCGTCAATGGGCTGAACCCTCTGCGGATGCAGGTCTCGACCTGCTCGTAGGTGGGCGAGGACATCGCGGGCTGCGCGTCGCTGGTGCTCGAACAGCGGGTACTGCGCAGACACGCTGCTTGCGGTGCTGGCGACGTCCCCCACCGCGGGCCCGTCCTCCACGGGGACATCGAAGTAGCGCGCCAGCGTCGCCTCGCGAGCCGAGCCTCGGCGCAGGACGAGCTGGCTGAGTGCGGTGTACGGGTTGGCTTCGTCCAGGCCCAGCTGAGCGGCTAGCGCTGCCGCGTCAGCGGCCGGCAGGAGCTGCAGCAGGGCCTGACGCACTCCGGGATCACGTAGCGCCTCGAGCGGCGTTCGGAACCCGTTGACCAGCCGACGCAACTCGCTCGGCTTGGCCAACATGGGGTCCAGCAGCGTCAGCAACCGCACGGCGGGCGGACCCACGATCGCCTGCAGGGTCTCGTCGTCCGCCCGGCCAAGCAGGCCCTGGTAGTCGATTACTTCCGGCAGCTCAGACGTGGCAGACGGTGCAGCCGTCCGCGTCGTTCTCGTCGTCGAGCACTCCACCGAGGACGTCGATGAGCGGCAGGTTAGTGCGCCGACGGGCAGCGCGCTCCATCGCGACCGCGTGCTTGCTCTTGATTTCCTCGCTGCGGTCGCGGAGCTCGCGGAGGGTCTCGCCGTTGGTCCACGTGTAGGGGCGCTCGGAGGCGCTGTCTTCGTAGCCCTGCTTGTCCTCGTAGGCCACCGCCTGTTCGAACAGTTCGGGGTGGCGTTCGGCGAGGCCGACCCATTCGGCTTTGCGCTGAAGGAAGCAGAAGTAGCAGCCGGAGCGGGTGCGCCACTCGTAGTAACTCGGCAAGCCCACGCCGGCGCGCTCGAGCAGGGCGAGCACGTCCTCCTTGACCAGGCCGGCTTCCTTGAACGGGAAGACGGGGCGGATAGTGGGCTTGGTGCTGACGTAACCGCCGCGGTCTTCGTCGGCGCGGATACCGACGTAGGTGAAGGTGGGGTCGTCGCCGAGCCACTGCTCGAGCGGCTTGAGCTTGAGCATGGCGGTGCACCAGCGCATCTGTGGGCTCGGCAGTGCCCCCTGGTAGACCCACAGCCAGTGGTCGAAGCCGCGCTCGGCGTTCAGGCGGGTAATGCGCTTGCCGAGCACCGCCTCGAGGCGCTGCAGGTACTCATACGTCTCGGGGAGTTCGGCGCCGGTGTCGCAGAAGAAGTACTCCATCTGCGGCACGCGGTCACGCAGGTAGATCGCAAGCGCGGCGCTGTCTTTACCGCCGCTAATGCCCAGAACGTGGCGCGCGCCCGACTCGGCCAGCGCCTCGTCGAGCGTCGCGGTTCCGGGGGTGGGGGGCTTAGGCACCGGGGGCCTCCTTTCGCGTTGCAGTCTCGCAGCTGGGTGCGACAGTCCGGCTACCGCTCGGTGCGGCAGCGCCGGGCAGGACCTGCTCGCCGTAGAGGACCCAGGCGGCTTGGCGCTGCTCGGGGCCGGCCTCGCGGTCGAGCAGCTCGAGCATCTTGGCGACGATGAGGCTGAGATCGCGGCGCTTGCTGTCATCGACGTACAGGACCTGCGTGGTCTCGGTTCCGTCGGGGTTGGTGATGGCGTACCGGCGGGCCGTGAAGCCGTCGCCGGTGCCGTGCGCGGCGGCGTCGAAGTGCAGCGCCTGCAGGCGCCGGAAAGTGCCGGTCACCGCCTGCAGGTTGTGATGGAACCGCTGCCGGTCCTCCTCGCGCCAGTCGCGGGGGGCTCGCTCACCCAGCGCGGCAGCGAGGGCTTCTGTCCAAGCCTGGTCGTCGAGCTCCTCGTCGAGCGCGGTGAACAGGAACGACTTGACTCTCCGGTCGAGCACCTTGCCGTCGAGCGGCCGGGCGCGGCCGCGCAAGTCGCTGCGCAGCGCCCCAGGGTGGCGGGGCAGCCCGAGCCGGTCGGCGAGTCCGACCTGCACCTCGTCGAGGAGCGTGTCGTAGGCGTTCTGCAGCTCCTGCACGGCCTCGGCGAGCCGCTGCGCGTACGCCTGGACGTCGGCGCCGCGTCCTCGCGTGCCGTCCGCGGGAAAGGGGGCGACGTCCAGGGCCTGCGGCAGATCGGTGAACAGGAGCTCGTCGGGTTCGCGAGCGCGCAGCAGAACGTCTCGGACGGCGGCCGCGCTGGCGCTGAGCTGGCCGGTGAACTTGGTGTAGTCCGGGAGGTCGCGCAGCAGAGCCAGCAGCGGCGCGGCCACGGCCAGCACGGTGCTGTTCCGCATGCCCCGACGGCGCGTCGGTCCTCTGGCAAGGTCGGCGACTGCGGTGCTGATGGCGGTCAGGACGCTGGCGCGGGCCCCGACGAGGTCGAAGGACTTGATCGCGAATCGCTCGGGCGTCTTGACCAGCCGCTCGAGCAGGTCTGCGGTGAGCAGCGGCTGGTAGGTGCCGTCCTGGTAGATCGCGACGTCGTCGGTGTTCTCGAGCAGCAGGACCGCGAGCAGCACGGGGATGGGCCCGTCCTTGAGCCCGATCGGCGGGCTGTGCAGCTTGCGGTAGAGCTCGTCGACGCCGAGCGGACGGTGTCGTGCGGCGCCCAGCGCGGTGCGCAGGACGCCGTAGGTAGGCCGCAGTGGGCCGGGGTTGGGGGCGCGGAAGCCCCAACCGTCGGGGCCGGCCGCGTGCAGGCCGGTGTCGTGCAGGATCGCCTCGTACATGGCCCGCTCTGGGCCGTAGCCCTGCAGACCGAGGCGCTCCTGGTCGGCGCGTTCGACCATGGCGGTGAGCAACTCTCGCCGCGCCTTGGCGCCCTGGCTGGTCAGCTCCCGGCGACCGAGCATCTCGTTACGGATTTCGGGACTGTGGGCGTACGCGTTGTCGCAAACGTCGGACAACAACCGCGACAAGCTGCGCGAGACCGACAGAGGCTCCCCCAGCCCTTCGGACGTCAGCAGCCGATAGGTCGCAGCTGCCGGCTGGAACGTCTGCTCGAGCACGCTGCTGAGCCGCCGGCGGGCCTCGGCGACGCGGTCCTGCAGCTCTCGCCGGGCAACCCGGTCGGCCGCCACGTCCTCCTGGTCAAGCACAGCGAGCGCAGCGGCGGCCTCGACCGCGGCGTCACGGATGGCGCTGGTCGCGGGGCTGGTCGCGAGCAGGACAGGTCTGCCGTCGCTGACAAGCTGCAGCCGCGCGGCGCCGGCCGGGTCATCGAGGTAGTAGACGAGCGCCCCGTCGGCGGGGTCCGGACTCGCGAGCGGCTGCAGGATGCGGGTCGTGGCGTCGGCGTAGCTGGCGGTGAAGTAGCGCAGCATGCCGACCCGCTGGGTGTGCTTGCCCGCGATAAACGGTCCAGTGCTGTGCAGGGTGCGCAGCAGCTCGGCGGGGCTGGTGCTGCGGAGCTGCTCGCGGGCATCAGCAACGCGACCGCGTAGGTCGACGTCGCTGCCCTGCCACAGCCGGTACTCGTCCGCGAAGCCGCGGTAGGTGAGCCAGCCCCGGGTCTCGAGGTCGTGCAGCCGGTCTCGCCAGGAGGCGTCCGTCTGGTCGGCGGCGCTGAGCGCGTAGCTGGTGATGTCGGCGCTCGCGCGCAGGCCGGTGCCGTCCGCAAGCAGGTTCAGCAGGCCGACGACCTTGAGGCAGCGCTGGTCCGGCTGAGGGAGCGCGGCCGCTTCCCGAACGCGGGTGTCGATCTCGGTCCAGCGGGTGCCGGCTGCGGCGGACAGCGCCGCGCCGGGGCCGCTGAAGAAGTCGGAGACGTCGGCGAGATCGAGGGTTGGCAAGGCGGTCGCATCGCCGGGGACCGGTGTCGAACGCAGGAACGAGGCGAGCGTGTGCTGTTCGGCGCTGGCGAGGAACGTGAACAGGGTCCGGCCGTGCTGACCGAGCCGGGCGCACAGGCTGGGCAGCGCGAGCAGCGCAGCGGGTGCAGCGGGTAGCAGCGCTCCAGGGTGTCCTGGCCGCCGGGCAGCAGGGTGTGCAGTCCGAGGGCCTGCAGGTGGTGCTGGCACCGCTGCGCCCAGGCGTGCCGTCGGTCGGCCAGCGAGCCGCTGACGGCGGTGTCGTCGAGTGCGCCGGCGACCAGCCGCAGGGACTGCTCGGTGGTCTCGAGGAACGGGACGTCCTCGAACCGTCCAGCGATCTTGCCCCACTCGCGGCGTTGCAGCAGCGACGAGCCGCGTACGTAGTCGTCGAAGGCCAGGTGCTGCAGCGTGAGCAGCAGGACGGGGTGGTTGCCGGAGCGCTGTTCGGCGAGCTCCTGCAGCACGAACAGGTCGGCGTCGGCGTCGCCGCCGGCGGTGCCGGCGGTGCCGGCGAAGTGCTCCAGCGTCTTGCCGAACTCGTCGAGTAGCAGCAGGACCGGGGCGTACTCGGCCATCGCTCGGACCGCGGCGGCCACTGTGCGGGCGCTGCGCTCGGTCTGCGCCAGGTGCATGGGGGCGACGAGGGCGCGGGGCAGTCGCCGGCCCCAGTAGTCGGCGGCGCCGCGCTGCACCGCGCGCAGCAGGCTGTCGGTGACCGACTCCCGCTGGCAGGTGGTGGTCGCCAGCACGAACCCGCGGTCGCTGCGGTGGCCGGTGTCGGTCAGGGAGTGCCAGGTGGCCTGGCTGGCGAGCATCAGCCGCTGCTCGGCGGCGTCGCGGGCTGGGCCGGCCGGGCCGAGCAGGGTGCGCAGGAACAGCGCGAAGGACGACTTGCCAGCGCCGTACGGGCCAGTCAGCGACCAGGCGTGACCAGCGCCGTGGCCGCGCAGGGTGCGGGTGATGCGGCCGAGAATGTCGAGCGCCCGGCCGGTGGGGATGTAGTGCTGTGCGTGCTCGCCGTCCTGCTCGACGTTGGTAGCGCGCAGGTAGCCCGGGCGGACGTGAACGAACGCCTCGAGGGCGGACGGCCCGTCACCGGCCGGCGTTTCCGGGGCGCTGGTCGTGGGGGTCGCGTCGGTGCTCATGCCCGGGTTCCCTCGTAGTGCTGCTGCAGCAGCGCGGCGGCGTGCTCGTGGGCGTCGCCGTTGACGACGAGTTGCCGCAGCCCGCCCGGTTCCACGAGCCGGAGCCGGGGGTGCTGGGCCGTGCCGGCGCTGATTGCGGAGAACAGCGCGGACTCGGTGAGCCGAAAGGCCCGGCCGGGGCTGCCGGGGTCGGAGGTGAGCCGGGCGATGCTGATGCTGCGCTCACCGGGGGCGACGCGTGCCAGGTAGTCCACGCTCTGGCTCGCCGTGCTTGAGGCGGAGATCCGCGTCGCGGCTGGGCTGGCTTCCGCTGCCCTCGGGGCTGGCTCGGGTGGTCGCCCGGTCATCCGTGACGCCGTGAGTAGCTGGACGCACGAAGGACCGGTGGCCCGGGTCACCGTTCAGCGGCCAAGGTCCAGGGTTGATGTGCGCGTCAACGCCCGCTTTGGGTCAGTGCAGCGCGTCTGAGCGGTTCCGA
>JALYMZ010000019.1 GCA_030773435.1 Actinomycetota bacterium
GGCAGCAGGAACGCGGCGGTGCCGGTCTGCTCGACGATCAGCCGGCCGCCCCACGCGGCCAGGACGGAGGCGGCCCGGTCGACGACCCACTCCACCCCTTCGGCGTGCTCGGCGAGCATCACCTGCGCCGCGCCGTCCGGCCGGGTCCAGGCGACCGCCAGCGAGGCGGTGGAGTGATCCGGGGCGACGTCGAGCGCGAAGACGGGATGAGTGCCGCGGGGCGCGTGCGGGTCGGCGAGGGCATCCCACACCCGCGGGCTGATCGCCGGCTCGACCGCCTCGACCCACTGGCACAGCACCTCGGTGCGGAACACCGGCTCCGGGTCGACCTCGAGCGCCGCGACGATCGCCTGCTCGCTCATCCGATGCCCCAGCGCGGGGTTCGCCGCCGCCCACGCCTGCCGGTCGTCCAGGGCGCAGCCGTCCGGCGCCGACCACTCGAACAGGCCCAGCGTCGAGGTCCGGTCGGCACCCGCTGACAGCGCCTTGTCGCGCAGGCTCGACAGCACCACCGACTGCCGGTCCCCGGCGTTGGAGAACCCCAGCACCTGCGGCGCCGGCCGGGCCAGCGTCGTCTTGGTGACCGCGCCCCACGCCTCCCAGTCGCGGTGCTCGCGCAGCTCGTCGAGCAGCACGAGGTCGGAGGACAGGCCACGGCCGCCGCTGCGCGTCGCCGCGCTGACCTTGTAGCGCTCCCCACCGGTCAGCCGCAGGTACTTGTCGCCGTTCGTGCGGGAGACGTGAGCCAGCTCCCGGGCCAGCTCGGGCACACCCTCGGCCATCGTCAGCGCGCCCTGCCAAGTCTCCTCAGCCAGGTTGAGGTTCTGCGCCGTGCCGAGAACCAGCGGGGCGCCGTCGACGTACATCCGCCACAGCGCCAGCACCTGCAGCAGCGTCGACTTGCCGGCCTGCCGGCTGGTGATGACCAGCAGCGTGCGGAAGCGGTAGGAGTCGTCCACGGCCAGCTCGAGCCCGTGCAGCAGCACCCAGCGCTGCCACGGCATGAGCGTCAGCCCGAGCACGTCCTCGGCGAACGCGACGGCCTCGTGGCCGCGGGTCGTGTCCGGGGTGAGGTCCCGCGCGGGCGGGGTGTAGAGCCGCGGGTACTCGCTGCCGACCAGGGCGGCGGTGGGGGTCACCGGCGGCCCGCCCGCAGCGCCGCGAGCTTCCCGGCGACCTGCTCCTCCACGCCGAGGGCCTTGCGCTCGGCGGGGGCACCGCCGAGGGCCTTGAGCACCCCGGCCAGGTGCGGGCCGATCCAGCCCACCAGCTTCGAGTCCTCAGCCTCGTCGATCTTGCGGGCGTACTCCAGCGCCAGCGCGACCATGCCCTGATCGGCCGGGCCGAGCCACGGCATCGCCGCCACAGCGGCCGTGACCGCGCCCAGGACGCCCGTGGGCGGGCTCATCGGCCTGACGGTGCCCACGGCTGCTCCTAGGGGGTGGGGTGTCGGGGACGGACGAGACGGGAGAGTGCGGGGGTCCCCCGGAGGGGCCGAGGGGGTTGGTCCCCAGGGTCTTGTTCACCACGTGAGGGTGGTGAACTCGCTGGACGGAGGCCGGCGCGGCGCGGTTGGCGCCGCGCGGGCGCCCTTGCTGCCGTTGCACCACCGGCAGCTGCCGGCCAGGTTGCTGCGGTGGTGGGCGAGGTGCGGGAACTGGACGAGCGGCAGGACGTGGTCGACGACGGTGCTCGGCCGGACGCCGCAGTACCGGCACCACGGCTCCTCGCGCAGCACCTGCGCCCGCAGCCGTCGCCACGGGCGGCCCTTGCGTCCGTCACTGGCAGCCATCAAGCGGCCCTGGTCTGCGGACAGCGTGGGACGTCGGCCACCCGACGCCCGGCGCAGGACGACTCCTCGCCCGGAGAAAGGAGAAACCCGGGCTCCTCGACCTTCGGTCCCGCGCTCCGCCGCTGCCCATACCGGGCCGGATGCGGGTGACGTTGACGCCAGGCATCGGGTGCTCCCGGTCAGCCCCGCGGCGCGGTGACCGGGGCGCTGAGGTACCGCTCGGGCACGCCGTCGTAGGTCGCCGCCGCGCACTCCTGGCAGCGCACGACGTCGACCTCGCCGACGGTGACGATGCCGTCCGGTCCGTAACGCGGCAGGGTGTACCGCTCGATGCGGGGGGCGTCGGCGCCGGGCTGGGACTTGCAGTAGTGCTCGTGAACGATGTTGTCGTCCTGGGTGGGGGTGCTGGCTGTCATCTGGACTCCTGCGCGGAAGCGGGGGTGGTGGTCGGGGTCACGCCGAGGTCGCGCCGGGCGCGGCGACGGTGGCGGGCTGAGGGATCAGCCCGATGGACACGCCGGCAGTGATCTGCTGCTGGGCGAGCGCGTCGAGGTCGCGGTCGCTGAGTCCGGTCAACTCTGCGGGCCGGTGCAGCGCGTGCTGCATCTGCACGCCCAGGTCGTCGCGCAGGCCGCCGACCGGGGCGAGGTCGACCAGTCGCTGCAGCTTCGGTTCGGTGCCGGGGTGGGTCTCGGCGTAGGCGTTGAGCGGTGCGAGCCACAGCTGTTCGAGGCTGCGCTCGACCACCGCGCGGGCCAGGACCTCGTCGCCGCTGCGTTCGGCTCGGCCGAGCAGGTCCAGCGCCTCCTGCTCGTCGGCCAGCCGGGCCGCCCGGTCCTGCGCGTCGCGCAGGCTGACCGCGACGGCGACGCGGGTCTCGGTGGTGGCGATGTTGCCGACCAGACCGGCGACGCTGAACAACTCGCGGGTGAGCCGGGCGCGCTCCTGCTCCCGGCTGAGCTGGTCGGGCGTCATCTGCGGCTTCCCTTGCTCAGGCCGCGCGGGCGGCTCGGTAGTGCTCGACGTCCTCGCGGGCGACCCGCCACCTGCCGTCGACCCACTGAGCCGGAAGCCGCTCGGCAGCGATCGCCAAGCGGACCCCGCGGTCCGTGATGCCGAGCAGGCGAGCCGCCTGCGTGGTGCTCATCCACGCGCAGGGTGCGGCCACTTCCGGCGCGGAAGCCAGTCCGCTTCCCGTGGCGGAACTGCGCCAGGCGAACGCGGCCAGCGCCAGCGCGACCAGCACGCTGTCGACCTCGGCGTCGGCGCCGCGGACCTCAGCGCGCAGCCGCTCCAGGCCGGCGTAGCGCGTCAGCCAGGCCGCCACCCGGGCGGGCACCACGACGACCTCGCCGTGCCCGTGCACGTAGTGCTCAGCAGGCCGCCACTTCGTCGGCTGGTCGCTCATGCCGCGTCCGGTCCGCGGTCGTCGGGGATCGCTCCGGCCGCCACCGCGTCCCGGTAGGCCTGCCGCAGGTCGCGGTGCGCGCTGGCCTCGCCGATCAAGCGGACGGGCAGCCGCTTCCACGCCTCGACGTCGCCGGCGTCCATCAGGTCGGCGACCCGGTCGAGCAGGGCGTTGGGGCGGTACGCCCGGGCGTTGAGCTCGAGGCGGGCGAGGTCGTACTCGTTGCGTGCGGGGCGGGTCATGCGCTTGCTCCCTCTCTCTGGGGTCGGGCGGGGTCGGGTGCGGTCACGTCGTAGCCCCGGATCGGTAGTCGCTTGTCATGCGTGCTCCTCCTCGGGGGTCGAGGTCGGCTCGGGGCGGCAGCCGGGTCCAGGTCAGCGGGTCGACGGGCAGCGGTGACGCGTGCGAGATGGCTGCGGCTGCGGCGGGGCGTAGAGGGCGCGGGGGTTGCTCCGGCGCCGGGGGTCGGTGACGGCCGCTGCCTGGTCGGTGACGGCACCGGCGCCTGGGCCATCCGTTGCTTGCTGTCACGGGTCTGCTCGATCTCTTGCTCACGGGGCCGGGCGGCCGCAGGATGCTGCCTCGGCGGAAGGTGGCGCAGATGGCACGCAGGTTCCTGGCGTCGCTGGCTGTCGCACTGCTGGCAGCCGCCACCGGCTGCAGCACCTCGCCGGCGTCGACCGCGGACGTGCTGGGGGCGCCGGCCGCGCAGGCCACCGTCGAGGCGCAACCGACGGTCGAACCGACAGTCGAACCGACAGTCGAACCGACAGTCGAACCGGAGCCGACCCCCGAGCCGCCGCAGCTCGAGCTCACGTGCCCCGACGACCAGGACTCCCAGGACGGGCATCGGGAGTTCGGCTACGAGTACAAGGCCGTCGAGCCGTTCAGCGTGCACATCGACTACGGCGACGGGCGGGACTACACCAACACCGGCGACCACCTGGCCGCGATCTTCGAGCACGAGTACGCGGTGCCGGGCACCTTCATGGTCGTCGCAACCCTCACGGATGCCATGGGTGTGACGGCGACTGGTTGGTGCATTCACACCTGGACCGCGCTGTACCAGGAGCCGGACACCTACTCCAACCCTGACGAGGCCCCCGAGTACCTCCCCGAACCGGAGTACGACGACCCGGAGTACCTCACCGACCCCGAGGGCGACTACGACTCGTGCGGCCAGGATGAGTACGAGAACGTCGACGGCGACTGCGTGGAGCGGCCGGACACGCACTCGTCCGGCGCGACCGCTCGCTGCGCCGACGGCAGCTACTCCTACTCTCAGAACCGGCGCGGCACCTGCTCGTATCACGGTGGCGTAGCGGAGTGGCTCTAGATCCCCGCCCTTCACGAGGATCCTCCTGTGGTCGGGCGGGGCGGGCACGTCGAGCCGTGCAGGGGGTGCCCAGGGGCGCAGGTGTCCGGTCGCGGCCTGTCGGGGCAGCGGAGACCGAGCTGCCGGGGCGGCGCGGTGGACGTGCG
>JALYMZ010000020.1 GCA_030773435.1 Actinomycetota bacterium
GGCCGGTGCCGAGCCGCTCGGCGAGGCGGCGCACCGCGCCGCGGAGCTCCTGCTCGGCGTCCAACCCCTTCGTCCGTGCGCCGGCGACGAGTGCGAGCAGGGCGTCGCCGAGCCGGTCGGCGTCGACGTCCGCCGCCGGCACGGGCTGCCCTGCGACGACCCCCGCTTGGGCGGCACGGCCGAGCACCTTGTCGGCCAGGGCCAGCGCCGGCAACGCCATCGGCACCCCGTCGAGCACCGACGTACGCCGCTTCTCCGCCGCCTTCAGCTCCGCCCAGTTGGCCTCGACGTCGGCCACCCCTGCCACCTGCACGTCGGCGAAGACGTGCGGGTGCCGGCGTACCAGCTTGTCGACGATGTCGGCGGCCACGTCGTCGATCGTCCACGGATCCTCGGGGTGCTCCGCAGCGATGCGGCTGTGGAACGCGACCTGCATGAGCAGGTCACCCAGCTCCTCGCGCAGGTGGACACGGTCTCCGGTCTCGATCGCCTCCAGCGCCTCGTAGGTCTCCTCCAGCAGGTAGCGGGCCAGCGAGCGGTGGTCCTGCTCCCGGTCCCACGGGCAGCCGGTGCGCAGGCGGTCCATCACCTCGACCAGGTCGATCAGGTGCGCGCCGGGCAGGTCGTACGACGCGGCGAACGCCTCGACGGTGAGCGCGTCGGCGGCCTCCCCGGCCCGACGTACCACCTCGGCGGCGAGCGCCGAGCGCAACTCCGCCTCGTCGTCGTCGGGGTCGGACAGCCACACCACCGACGCGGCGGTACCGGCGACCGCGACGAGGTCGGCCGCGGGCGAGGACGTGACCCTCACCTCGACCCCGGCGGCGACCACGGCGTCCCGCAGCAGCGGCGGCGGGTCGGCGCAGAGCACCACGTCGGCCCCGCGCAGCAGGTCCCACGCCGGCGCGGTGAGCAGCCCCGGGGCGACCCGCGGACTGGTCTGCAGCAGCACCAGCCGGTGACCCGTCATCGCGTCCGTCAGCTGCAGCTCTGCGCGCCGGTGAGGCTGCGGGTCCCCTGCTGCGGGACGTCGTCGGCCTGCAGCGCCTCGGACGAGACCGGGACCGACAATGAGCCCGTACCGGGGCTGGTGCGGGTGTCGAGCACCTGGCCGTAGCGCGGGTCGGTCTCCGCGCCGACCTGCTCGAGGTACGACAGCACGCGCCTGGTGCCGCGCTCGGCGGCGGCCTGGGGATCGTCTGCCGGTCCGCCCTGGGCGCCGAGCCGCTGCACCAGCAGGCTGTTGCGGGCGACCCGCTCGGTGACCCGGTCCACCGTCTCGGCGTCCTCGGCCGGGATCTCCTCGAACACCGGCGGGAGGCCGGCGACCCACTCGCGCACCTCGTCCTCACCGAGCTCGATGCCCTCCCGGGCGGCGAGCTGGTCCGCGCCCGCACCGACGACCAGGACGTTGAGCGCGGACAGCACAGCGGTGCGCACCGGCACCCCGCTGGTCGGCGTGCCCTGCGCCTGGTTGATCGCGGCGATGACGGTGCAGAAGCCGTCGGTGAACTCCTCCAGCCGCTCCTCGGTGATCGTGGTGTCACCGACCACGGCCGCCTCGCCGGGATGCAGCGACGCGCAGCCGGACAGCATCAGCGCCGACGCGACCACGCCGAGCACCCGGGCGAGACGCCGCGGCAACGACGGGTGACGGTCGCGCCGGAGGCGACGAAGCTCCACGGGGCAGCCCTTCCGGACGGGTGGCATGGGTGGGCTCGGCGCCCACTCCGGATGGTACGTGAGCCGCTCCCCGCCTCCGGTCCCCGCTGCGGTCAGCCAACCGTCGACCGGTTATGGCGGGCGGCAGCCTGACAGGTCGGCTCAGGGGGCGGGGACGAGCCGCGGCTGCAGTACGGCGTCGATCACCCCGCGGCACCACTCCAGCAGCGCCTCGTCGCGCAGCGGGCTGCCGCCGACCACGGCGGTGCGCGGGCGGGGCACCAGGACGGTCCGCGTCGCGGCCTTGACCACGCTCTTGGGGTACAGCCGGTTCAGCCGCACCTGTCCGGACTCCGGCAGCTGCACCGGCGCGAAGCGGACATAGGTTCCCTGCGCAGTCACCTCGGTCAACCCGGCGGCGCGGGCGCGGACCCGCAGCCGCGCGACCTGCAGCAGCGTCAACACCGGCTGGGACGGGTCGCCGTAGCGGTCCACCAGCTCGGCGAGGATCTCGGTCACGTCGTCGTCGGAGCGCACCGCGGCCAGGCGTTGGTACATCTCCAGCCGGAGCCGCTGGCTGGGGATGTAGTCGTGCGGCAGGTGCGCGTCCACCGGCAGCTCGATCCGCACCTCCGGCTCCTCGGCCGTCCCGTCGCCGCGGAAGTCGGCAACCGCCTCGCCGACCAGGCGGATGTAGAGGTCGAACCCCACGTCGGCGATGTGCCCGGACTGCTCACCGCCGAGCAGGTTGCCGGCGCCGCGGATCTCGAGGTCCTTCAGCGCCACCGCCATGCCGGCGCCGAGGTCGGCGTGCTGCGCGATCGTGGCGAGCCGGTCGTGCGCAGTCTCGGTGAGGGGCCGCTCCGGCGGATAGAGGAAGTAGGCGTACGCGCGTTCCCGGCCGCGGCCGACCCGGCCGCGAAGCTGGTGCAGCTGCGACAGCCCAAGCAGGTCGGCGCGCTCGATGACCAGTGTGTTGGCGTTGGAGACGTCCAGGCCCGCCTCGACGATCGTCGTACACACGAGCACGTCGGACTTCTTCTCCCAGAAGTCGACCATCACCTGCTCGAGCTGGTGCTCCGGCATCTGGCCGTGCGCGACCGTGATCCGCGCCTCGGGCACCAGCTCGCGGAGCCGGGCGGCGGCCTTGTCGATCGTGTGCACCCGGTTGTGGACGAAGAAGACCTGGCCCTCGCGCAGCAGCTCACGCCGGATCGCGGCAGTCACCTGGGCGGCGTCGTAGGCCCCGACGAAGGTCAGCACCGGATGCCGCTCCTCGGGTGGGGTGGTGATCGTCGACATCTCCCGGATGCCGGTGACGGCCATCTCCAAGGTGCGCGGGATCGGCGTCGCCGACATGCTGAGCACATCGACTGCGGTCCGCATCCGCTTGAGTGATTCCTTGTGCTCGACGCCGAACCGCTGCTCCTCGTCGATGACGACCAGACCGAGGTTCTTGATGCGTACGTCGGGATTGAAGATGCGGTGGGTGCCGACGACCACGTCGACGGTGCCGTCGGCGAGCCCCGCGAGCACCTCCCGCGCCTCCCGATCACTCTGGAACCGGCTCAGCGCCTTGACCACGACCGGGAAGGCGGCGAAGCGCTCGGCGAACGTCGAGTAGTGCTGCTGCACCAGCAGCGTCGTCGGGACCAGCACGACGACCTGCTTGCCGTCCTGCACCGCCTTGAAGGCCGCCCGCACCGCGATCTCGGTCTTGCCGTAGCCGACGTCGCCGCAGACCAGCCGGTCCATCGGCACCACGTACTCCATGTCGCGCTTGACGTCCTCGACGGTGCTGAGCTGGTCGGGCGTCTCCACGTAGGGGAAGGCGTCCTCGAGCTCCCGCTGCCAGGGCGTGTCGGGGCCGAAGGCGTGACCCCGGGTGGCCTGCCGGGCGGCGTACAGCTTGATCAGCTCGGCCGCGATCTGCTTGACGGCCTTGCGGGCACGGCCCTTGCGCCGCGCCCAGTCTGAGCCGCCGAGCCGGTCCAGGCTGGGCTGCTCCCCGCCGACGTAGCGGGTGACCTGGTCAAGCTGGTCCGTCGGCACGTAGAGCCGGTCGGCCGGCTGCCCACGCCGCGACGCGGCGTACTCCAGGACCAGGTACTCGCGGGTGGCTCCGCTCACGCTGCGCTGCGCCATCTCGACGAAACGGCCGACACCGTGCTGGTCGTGCACGACGAAGTCGCCGGGGCGAAGCTCCAGCGGGTCGATCTGCCGGCGCCGTCGGGTCGGCAGCGCACGCATGTCCTTGGTCGAGGTGCGCTGCGCGGCCAGGTCGTCACCGGTCAGCACCGCCAGCGAGATGCTGGGCGCGAGGAAGCCGTGGCCGAGGCCCCCCTGGGTGACGTGCACGACGGCGGGTTCGGGCTGGTCGGGCAGCACGTCGTCGAGGCGCGCCGCCAGGTCGTGCTCGGCGAGCACCTCGACCAGCCGTTGCGCGGGCCCGTGCCCCTCGGACACGAGTACGACGCGATGGCCTCGCTGCAGCCACGCACGGATGTCGCGCACCGCCCGCTCGGTGTCACCGCGGTAGGCCTCGGCGGGGTGGGCGGCCACCGGGCGCGACTCGACGGCGCCGGTCGCGACGTCGCCGTCACCGGGCACGGCGGCACCGGCCGCGCTCGGCGGCCGCGCATGGGCGGTGTCCAGGCCGAAGGGCGAGAGGCTCCACCAGGCACGGCCGGACGTCAAGGCATGCATGCGCACGTCGGCGAGCGAGCGGTACGCCGCGCCGCCGAGGTCTATCGGCGCCGTCCCCCCACCGGCGGCGGCGGCCCACGACGCCTGCAGGAACTCCAGGCTGGTGGCCACCAGGTCGTGGGCGCGGGACCGGACCCGTTCGGGGTCGCAGACCACGACGACGGTGTCCTTGGGCAGCAGGTCGACCAGCAGCTCCATCTCGTCCACCAGTGCCGAAGCCAGGGACTCCATCCCCTCGACGGCGTGGCCGTCGGCGAGCCGGTCGAGCAGCTCACGCAGCTGCGGGTGCTCGTCACGAAGCTCGGCGGCACGCCGTCGTACCGCGTCGGTGAGGAGCAGCTCGCGGCACGGGGGCGCCCACAGCCCTTCGGGTGCCGGTTGCAGCGAGCGCTGGTCGGCGACCCCGAAGAAGCGGACCTCCTCGACCTCGTCACCGAAGAACTCCACCCGCAGCGGGTGCTCCGCGGTCGGGGGGAAGACGTCGACGATGCCACCGCGCACCGCGAAGTCGCCGCGCCGTTCGACCAGGTCGACGCGGTGGTACGCGGCCG
>JALYMZ010000021.1 GCA_030773435.1 Actinomycetota bacterium
GCCGGTGACCTCGAGCGACCCGGGCTGAGGCCACCGGCAGCGGGTGAGATGGCTGCGTCACCACGAGGCGCGCTGACCGAGCCCGATCGCGTATTCGGACCACCACTGACCGGCCGCAGGACCGCCCCCGCACGTGCCGTCCGACTCACCGGGACGCTTGATCCACGTGAAGGCGTCGGCGAACGGGCTCCCGGTCGCGGCCGTGAAGCGACGGCCCAGCGCCCGGCCCTCCGGGTTGCACCATGTGCTGCCCGAGCCGAGCCCGTTGCGGGACGTGTCGGCGATGAAGTATTCGCCGCCGAGCCGCGCTGACAGCTCGTTGCCGTAGCGCAGGTTGGTCGCGTCGTCGGCGAAGTTGCTCACGTTGATCGAGAAGCCGCGGGCCTTGCCGACGCCGGCAGCCTTGAGGCGACCGGCCATCTCCTCCGTGGAGTGCCAGCCCGCACCACCGGCGTCGAGGTAGACGGTGGTGGCGGGGAGCGCTTCCAGGACGTCAACGGCGTCCGCGAGCATGCCGTAGCGCTCCTGACGGGCGGTCGGCGTGAGGCAATCGGTCAGCGCCAGGCCGTCGGGCTCGAGCACGACCACGGCCTTGCGCGACCCGATGCCGGCGGCCAACTGCCGGATCCAGGCGCCGTACTCGGTGGCGGTGCCCAGGCCACCGGCGGAGTAGTTGCCGCAGTCACGGTGCGGGATGGCGTAGGTGACCACGACCGGGAGCGCGCCCGCAGCGGTCTGCGTGGAGACGCGCTCGCCCACCACCCGCGCCAACGACGAAGTGGGGACCCAGTCGCCGAACCAGTCGGCCTGCGGGCCACTTGCGACCTTGTCCAAGGCGGCGGCGCCGGCGGGATCCCACGCGCGACGGCGGTCGGCGTCGAGCCGCGCCGGCGAGTTCGGGTCCACGTACCCCCGGGTCCCGAGGAACGGGTTGTCAGAGGGTGTGGGTGCCGGTGCCGGTGCCGGTGCCGGTGCCGGAACGAGCTTGAGGACGTCGAGGCGTAGGTTGCGGTCACAGCCGTTTCCCGCCCAGTCGTTGGTCAAAGCGACGTCGACGTTCTGCGTGCCTCCTGGCCAGGCACCCGGTACAGGGACGTCCGTCCAGGTCGTCGCCGTGACAGGGGCGTCGAGTACCTGCTTGCCGGCAACCGTGACCCGCATCCGAGGGGGCTCGGCGCAGATGTCCCCGCGCGCGCGCACGACGAGCTGTCCGCCGGCGGGGGCGGCGAGCCGGGCTCGGGCCGTGCCGTTGGACCACAGCAGCAGCTCGGAGCCACCGGATGCGGTGCGCTCGTCCACAGCCTGGCCGCTACCGGTCGTCACGGGGACCGCTTCGGCTTCGACGGAGACGGCAGCGGGGCGGAAGACGAGCGAGTCCAGGCGCACGTTCCGGTCGCACCAGGGCGTGGCGTGGTCGTTGAGGAAGGTCGCCTCGATCCGCTTGGCCCCGGGCGCCGGGTCAACGGGGACGACGTAGTCGGCCCAGCCCGAGGAGGAGACGGCCAGGGTCGTCCCGCCCATGCCGTTGACCGCGATCCGGAGCTGAGGAGCTCCCTCGCACTGGTCACCACGAGCGCGTACTGCGAGCCATGCACTGGCCGAGGTCGTGCTCGTGCTGGCCGCGGCAGTACCGTTCGACCAGATCAACAAGCCCTCGCCACCAGAAGCGGCTCCGTCACTGAAGACCTGCCCGGCACTGGCAGGAAGAGCCATCGTCTCGGCCTCGACCTGGACGGCCGTGGCCTGCGCGGGCAAGGCGTTCACGACGGTCGTCGCCCCGAGCAACAGCGAGGTGAGTGGCCGGCGGCGGACCCGGTTTCGCAGGGGACGGGACATGGGAACTTGACCTCCAGGGAAGCGATGTACTCCCTTTCGGCGCCGCTCTGTCAGTGGCTGGTCACTCGTCGGGGTGACCAGCGGGGCGTATCTCGCGCTCGTGATAGGCGTGCCGCTGGTCGTGGCTGTGGCGTCCAACCTGCGCACCGAGGACCACTCGGGCTCTTGGGACTTGAGCGTGGTGACGGGGGCCACCGTTCCGACGGTGACGAACATCTGACGAGCGCGAGCAGCGAGGCCGGCGTAATGAGCGGCATGCCGTGGTCGTGCGCCGCGGGGATGACGTGCGTGCCGACGAGCCCGGTGGTCGTAGCGCCGCAGATCGCGAACCCGCCGGCCAGCAGCCAGAAGTGGCGGGTGCGGGAGGCCTCGCGCAACACGATGAGCGCGGCCGCGCCGGTGAGCCGATCGACGCGGCCGGCGGCGGCGCTCGACCGCGTTGTAGGGCAGCAGGCCGAGGTCACTCGGCCGCTCGCGCAGCAAAAGGACAACGAGCGGGCGCTGTTCGTCCTGCGCGAGGTCCTGCTCGGCGACGACCGCGTCGACGGGCTGCGACCGGACCGCGTCGACGGGCTGCGACCGCCTCGGCGTCGCCGAGGTCCTGAGCAGCCGACTGCGTGCTCTCGTCGCCGACGGCGTGCAGCACGCCACCCGCACCCACTGGATCACCTACGACATGGCCCCCACGTGCACCTGACCCGGCACAGCAGCCAGCAGCAGGCGCAGCACGCCGTCCCGGTAGCCGAACGGCGCCCGGCACCAGGTCGTCGACCGTCAGACGGGCCGCTGACGTGTGCGACCAGCCCCCGCCGTTCCGTAAGCCGACCGTCCGCCGAGCGCAAACGGCGTTCCCGCAAGACCCGCCCGAGAAAGAGCCCGGTGACGGGGGGCTAACCGGCGACACTGCTGCCCATGCCGGCATCAAGATCGGCTACACGCGGGTATCCACCAGCGGGCCAGACCTCACCGCCCAGCGCCCTCGCCGCCCTCGGCGTGGCCCCGGACCGGGTCTACGTCGACCCCGGCGGGGCGGTGACCTGGGGGAACGCGGCCTGAGCGTGGTGGTGCGAGTTCGCGTCAAGGGGTGGGGGCGCGGCAGTGCGGTCCGCGCGGGACGGCGGGTCCGTGGCGCCTCCGTGGTTCCTTTCGGAGGGGCCGGGACTATCAGGAGGTAGCGAGCCGGTCGACGTCGGCCACGCGGATCCCGAGCCGCCGGGCGATCTCCTCGTGCGCCCGGCCCGCCTCGAGCGCCTGGATCAGCGCGAGGCGCCGGATGTCGCGGGCGGCCTGGTAGTGACCGCGCGGCGCGAGCCACATGACCTCGTCGGCGGCGGCGGCGCGGTCGAGCGGGTCCACGACCGCGGCCAGGGCGTGGAGGTCAGGCGCGTCCGGGATGGCGGTCAGGGCAGCGTGGTCCATGCGCGGAGCGTGCGGCTTC
>JALYMZ010000022.1 GCA_030773435.1 Actinomycetota bacterium
GTCGCGGGTGGTGCTGCTCGTCCACGCCGTGCCCGGCCTGCGCGAGCGGGTGACGTACGACGTCACCCCGGTGGCCGGCGCGGGTAGCGACGTCACCGTGTCGGTCGCGGTGGACGGGCCGCTCACCTGGCCGGCGGTGGCTCCGCTGTTCCTCGGCAACGTGCTGACGGTGCGCCTGCTGGCGTCCCGCACCGACCGGATCGCCCGGGCGGCCCATCGCGCCGCATGACGGCGGCGCTGCTGCTGGGTCTGACGGGGCTGGCGCTCCTGGTCCTCGGCCTCGTCACTGCTCGCCGGCCGGTCGAGCCCGTGCCGGACCGCGACCGCTACTTCGACCGCTGGTCGGCCACGCACGGCGGCTACGACCCGCGCACGGGCAGCGTGTGGGTGCGCGGCTGGCTGTCCATGGTGCTGGTCATGGCGCGCCCGCTCGCGCGGCGGGGAGTGCAGCCGGACGTGGTGACGTACGCATCGCTGTGGCTGGCCGGGCTCGTCCTTGCGCTGGCCGATCTGGGCGGCGGCTGGGCGGTGCTCGCCGGCGGACTGGTGGTGGCGAGCGCGCTGCTCGACTCGCTCGACGGCGGGTTGGCGGTGCTCGAGGACCGGCAGACGTCGTGGGGCTACGTCCTCGACTCGGTGGTGGACCGGTGCTCCGACGTCGTGTGGGTGCTGGCGGCGGTTGCGGTCGGCTGCCCGGTGGAGCTGGCGCTGGCGGTGGTGGTCGGGATCTTCCTGCTGGAGTACCTGCGGGCACGGGCTGGCAACGCCGGCTTCGGCGAGGTCGGGACGGTGACGGTCGCCGAGCGGCCGACGCGGGTCATCGTGCTCGCGCCGACGCTGGCGGTATGCGGTGCTGTGCCGTCGTACGCGCCGGTCGTGTCGATGGCCGGTCCGGCGGTGCTGCTGGCGCTCACGGCGGTGGGGGTCGTGCAGCTGGCGGTGATGGTCCGGCGGCGGCTGCTCGCAGAGCCGTCCCGCCCGTGACCGGACGCGGTGTCCCTCGTGCGCGCAACTCGTGGCGAGGCCGTCACTGGCCAGGACTGACGGGTGTCAGCGGTCGCTGGGACCGAGGTAGCAGCGAGCCGCGGCGTCAGGGGCGACGACGCCGCGGTCGGGCAGCTCAGCCACAGCTGCGGCGAGGGCAGGACCTAGCTGCTCGCACCGGTGTGCGTGAAGGACTTGGCGACGATCTGCCAGTCGCCGTCGATCCGGCTGAGCAGGAAGAAGTCGACGAAGTCCTGGCCCCAGAACCGTGACTCCGCGAGCTTCACGCAGGCGGCGTCGCCCTCGACGTCGATCGAGAGGATGCGCGCGTCATGATCACCAGTGGGCTGCTCGGCGACGGCAGCGCTCATGCCGCCCAGGACGGGCATGTCGTACCGGTCGCCGCCGACAGCACCGAACATCCTCGCGTCGGCGTGGAACGCCTCCTTCAACGGCGCTTCCTCGCCGGTTCGGCAGCCGCGCACGTAGCCGTCGATCTTCGCGGCGATCTGCTCAGCATCGGTGATGATCGCGTTCATGGCCCCCCCAGGACACGTCGTTGCACCGGGACGATGCTCTGCGAGGTCTGAGCCGTCAAGGCCCTGCTCGCCCCGTGCTCGGGCGGTCGAGCCGGGGCAAGCTCACGCAGCGGCAGCCGACGTGGCGGTCGCAGCGCTCGGTGCTCCAGCCGTGGCCGGCCGCGCCAGCCGCCATCCGACGAGCGCCCAGGCATCGGCGACGGGCATGAGCGCGCCCCCGAAGGACACGACCTGACCGAGGGCGGCGAACAGCGGTATCACCAGCGCGAGCAGCCACGCGCTCGCCCTGGGTGCGAAGCGCCGGCGCAGCAGGGCGATCCCGAGCGCGGTCGACCCCGCGAGCGTCAGCAGCAGCCCGGGAGGGGCCAGCACGAGGAACGCGACGTCCATCCACCAGGGAGTCCAGTAGGTGAACACGACCCCGCACGTCATCAGCACGTGACCGGGAAGAACGATGCGCCAGCCCCACCGCTCGAGACCGACCGGAGAGCGTCCTGCCCGGGTGACGAAGGCGCACAGCGCGGCAGCCCCGAAGACGAACAGCCACAGCTTGCCGTACGTGACGTAGACCGTGTCAGCGTCCGCCCAGGCGAGCAGCGGCCGCACCGCCTCGGACACCGGCTCCGACCACGCTCGGGTCAGCGGCGCCTCGAGGTCCTCGCTGCCGTCTGGCGTGTGGGGTGCTCCCCTCGGCGCCGGCTCATCGAGGCTGTCCGCGGGGTCTTCGACGGCGAGGTCGTCCTGGCTCCGACGGTGGCACGGCGACTCGTCGCCGAGTTCACCGACCGGCGGCAAGCCGCATTCTTCGACCACGAGTCGATCGCCTGTCACCTCGCGAGCGCGAGGTGCTCGTGCTCGCGGGCCGGGGAATGTCGAATGCCGAGATCGCCGGTCGCTCTGGCTCAGCGAAGCGACCGTCAAGACGCACCTCACCCGCGCGCTGACCAAGCTCGAGCTCAGAGACCGGGTCGCAGCCGTCGTCTTCTGCCATCGAACAGGAATGGTCTGAGCAGCTGAACACTGGTCCGTGACGCCCGCGAGCACTCCCCGTGGGTCCGCCGCCATCCAGGTCGGCGCACGTCTGGCAGCGGCGACCGCGTGCTCCCCGCATCTGCCCAAGCCGACAACCCCGCGCAAGAGGCGCAGCGCCCCGCTCGCCCTGCCCGGCGACAGGTGGAGGCTTGGGCCTGCGACCTCCCCGAAAGGCCTGCACAGGTCGAGGGCCGCGACTACGGTGCGCGTCACGCTCGCCACACGCCGAGGCGGGTCACCGCCGAGAGGACCTGTTGTGCGTCGTCTGCTCCGAGCCATCGCCGCCCTGTCCACGCTGCCCCTCGCCGTGCTGCCCGCCACCGTGAGCCACGCCGTTCCGCCGCCACCGGCCACCTACCTGGCGCTCGGCGACTCGGTGGCGGCCGGAGTCGGCGCCTCCCGGCCCGACCTGGGCTACGTCCCGCTGGTGGCGGATGCGCTGAGAAGCGCACGCCACTGCGGCAACGATCGAACACTCAGCTGTCTGCTCGAGTCGATCAACCTGTCGGTCGGCGGAGCCACGACGACGACGCTCATCGCGAACCAGCTCCCTGCTGCCACTGCCCTGCTGCAGGAGCGGAACAGCAACGCGACGCGGGAGGACGACGTCCGGCTGATCACGCTGACCATCGGCGGCAACGACCTGTTCCAGCCGGTCATCGCGGCGTGTCAGAACCCGACGGCGCCGCTCTGCTCCTCGACCGTGGCCGCGCAGCTCCAGCAGATGGCGACCAACTACGCCGTCATCCTCGGTGAACTGCGGGCGGCCGCCGGTCGGGACACGACCATCGCCGTGACGACCTACTACAACGGGCTCGCTGCGCCCGGCTGCCCTGCAACCGCGCTGAGGGGGCTCGCTCAGCTGGTCCTCGAAGGCGGCCCCAGCGTGTCGGCCGGCCTCAACGACATCATCCGCCGGACCGCCGAGGCCTACGGCGCCGTCGTCGTCGAGACGGCACCGGTCGAGCCGGCCGAGATCAGGCCCGACTGCCTGCACCCGACGGACGAGGGGCACGCCGACATCGCGGGCGCTGTCACCGACACAGTCCTGTCGACCGTGGTCGGAGGCCCCGGCCGCCCGGCTCTGACGCCGGCTCCCACACCCTCGCCGGTCCAGCCGGGGATCGCGGTCGACACGGCCGTCATCGACTACCGCGACACGCATCTG
>JALYMZ010000023.1 GCA_030773435.1 Actinomycetota bacterium
GCACCGGGCCGACGTCGTGGTCGCCGACCGGCTGGCGCCCCGGGACGTGCTGGACGAGCTGCCGGCGCACGTGGAGGTCATCGACGCCGCCAAGCTGCCGCGTGGGCGTGCCGCGGGGCAGGCCGAGATCAACCGGGTGCTGGTCGAGCGGGCCCGGGCCGGCCAGCGGGTGGTCCGGCTGAAGGGCGGTGACCCGTTCGTCTTCGGCCGTGGCTTCGAGGAGGCCACCGCCTGCGCCGCCGCCAAGGTGGCGTGGGACGTCGTACCGGGGGTGACCAGCGCCGTGGCGGTGCCGGCGCTGGCCGGCATCCCGGTCACCCACCGTGGTGTCGCGCACGACGTCACCGTGGTGTCGGGACACCTGCCGCCGCAGCACCCCGAGTCGCTCGTCGACTGGGGCGCGGTGGCGAGGATGCGAGGCACGCTCGTGCTGCTGATGGCCGTGGACAACCTCGCCGCGATCACGCAGGCGCTGATCGAGCACGGCCGAGACCCGGGCACCCCGGTCGCGGTCGTGCAGGACGGCAGCATGCCGCGGGAGCGGCGGCTCACCAGCACCCTGCGCGACGTCGCGGAGGCGGTTGCCGCGGCGGGGATGCGGCCGCCGGCCGTCGTCGTCCTCGGTGACGTGGTGGCGGTGGCGGCGGGCCTCGACGCGCAGCTCGACGCCTCGGCCTGAGATGGCGTCGCTGGTTCCCGTCGACGGCCCCGCCGACCCGCGGCTGGCCGACTACGCCGACCTGCGCGACGTCGCCCTACGCAAGAGCCTCGAGGCCGAGCACGGGCTGTTCCTCGCCGAGGGGGAGAAGGTCGTGCGGCGAGCGGTCGAGGCTGGCTTTGCCGTCCGGTCCTTCCTCATGGCGCCACGCTGGCTGGACCGACTGACCGACGTGCTGGAGCGGGCCGGTGATGTGCCCTGCTACGTGGTCAGCGAGCAGGTGGCGGAGCGGGTGACCGGCTTCCACGTGCACCGCGGCGCGCTCGCGTCGCTGCGCCGGCGGGCGCTGCCGGCGGCGGAGCAGGTGCTGGCCGGCGCGAGCAGGGTCGTGGTGCTCGAGGACGTCGTCGACCACACCAACGTCGGCGCCGTCTTCCGCAGCGCGGCGGCGCTGGGTGTCGACGCGGTGCTGCTGTCGCCGCGGTGCGCGGACCCGCTGTACCGGCGCGCGGTCAAGGTGGCCATGGGTGCGGTCTTCGCGTTGCCGTACGCCCGCCTTCCCGACTGGTACGGCGGCCTGGACCTGCTGCGGCGGCACGGGTTCCACGTGGTCGCGCTCACCCCTGCCGAGGACGCCGTACCACTGACCGATGCGGTGCGGCGGGACCGGGTGGCGCTGCTGCTGGGCTCGGAAGGCACCGGCTTGTCGCACCGGTGGCTGACCGCTGCGGACCAGCGGGCGCGCATCCCGATGGCAGCGGGGGTCGACTCGCTCAACGTGGCCGCGGCCGCGGCGATCGCGTGCTACCTGCTGTCTGCCCGCGGTGCGAGGGCGCCTTCGGCGACGGGGTCAACTGCGGCGGCGGCCTCCGCCGGCCACCCGGGCGGGTAGTCGGCGGCCCGCTGCTCGGCCTCGGCGTACAGCTGTTTGCGCGCCCGGCGGCCGAGCCGGTCGGCGAACACCGTGCCGTACACGTGGTCGGTCTCGTGCTGCAGGCAGCGGGCCAGCAGGCCCGAGCCGGCGTACTCCACCGCCGCGCCGGTGTGGTCGACGCCCCGCACCCGCGCGAAGTCCGGGCGCGGGCACACCACGAACGCGCCGGGCAGCGACAGGCAGCCCTCCTCGCCCTCGTCGAGGTGGCGGTCCCGGCCCTCCGGCAGGTCGAGCACCGGGTTGCAG
The DNA here is from genome assembly GCA_030773435.1 of Actinomycetota bacterium. GTDB lineage: Bacteria > Actinomycetota > Actinomycetes > Propionibacteriales > Nocardioidaceae > JALYMZ01. The sequence continues at coordinate 1,839 of JALYMZ010000023.1, forward strand.
ACGACGCCACGGTGCCCGACCCCGTCGGCGTCGGGACAGTCGAACACGAAGACCTTGAGGTCGACGCCGACCTGGTTGGCGGCGAGCCCGACCCCGTCCGCGGCGCGCATCGTCGCCACCAGGTCGGCCACCAGCCCGGCCAGCGCGTCGTCGAAAGTGGTCACGTCGGCGAGGGAGCGGTGCAGGAGGTCGGCTCCCCACCGGGTGATGGGGCGTGGCACCCCGCCCGCCGGTGGCCACGGGTCAGGTGGCGGCGACACCGGCGATCCTGCCCTCGCGGAACGCGTCGACGAAGAGCGCGTGGTCGGCCCGCGCCGCCGCCGCGTAGTCGACACCGAAACCGACCAGGTCGTCGACGAACTCGTCGACGCGGTCGCCGACGACGGCGGAGATCGCCTCCTCGGTCTGGAACTCGACCAGGTCCTGGTCGCTGTCCTCGTCCGACGCGCAGTGCACCTTGGCGGTGGCACGGCCGAGATAGTCCAGCACCGGCGCGATCTGCTCCGGCTCGGTCAGCTCCGACCACTCCAGGTCCGCCTCGTACGGCGACAGCTCGGCAACCACGAAACCGGTGCCTCCGATGCTGGTATGGCCTGCGAACGGGTCGGTGTGCACCTGCAGGGCGCGCTGGCTGACCACCGTGCGGTGGCCGTCGTGCTCGAAGTAGTTCCGCACCCGCTCATCGGTGACGACGCGGCTGGGGGCGGCGACGTTCCCCTGCTTCATCGACAGCACGATGTCGTTCTCCAGCGCCTGGTTGTAGCCCTCGATGAGGATGTTGTACGCCGGCAGGCCGGCGCTGCCGATGCCGAAGCCCTTCTTGGCTACGACGTCCTTGACGTCGTAGAACACCTCGCGCCGGTGGCGCTTGCGCTCGGGGATGCTGCGCAGGTAGTCGTCGAACGCGTCGAGGACCCTGGACCGCTCGGCGTCGTCGAGACGGCGCACCCCGTCCTCGTCGCGGAAGCACCGTTCCCGGTGCGTGATCGTGGTCATGGCGTCGAGCAGGTCGATCCGGGTGGACATCCGCGCCAGTTGCAGCACGTCGTGCACGGCACCCTCGGTGTTGTCCAACCGCAGCGCGAAGTCGTCGTCGATGGAGTCGACGTAGTGGTGGACCTGGTCGACGTACGCGCGCAGGAAGCCCCCAGTCAGGTCGCGCACCACCTGCTCGGGCAGCGCCTTCTGCCAGCCCATCAGGGCCAGGCTGGCGACGAAGCGGCGCAGGTCCCAGGAGAAGTGACCGAGGTACGCCTCGTCGAAGTCGTTGACGTCGAAGACCAGCGCTCCCTCGCTGTTCATGTACGTGCCGAAGTTCTCGGCGTGCAGGTCGCCGTGGATCCACACCCGGCTGGTGCGCGCGTCTGCCCACGGGTCGTGCAACCTCGCCATGTCGGCGTAGAACAGGCAGGCGCTGCCGCGGTAGAAGGCGAACGGGTCGGCGGCCATCTTGCGGAACTTGGTGCGGAACGCCAGCGGGTCTGCCGCCATCAACGCGGCGAACGCGTCGGTGAGCACGTCGACGATGAGGTCCTGGCGCTCCCTGCTCTCCGGCGCACGGCGGTTGGCCACGAGCCCAGGCTACGGCGTGCGGGCCGCGGACCTTGCGCGGTCAGAGGTCGAGGCCGAACGCGATGAGGTGTACGCCGGGCAGCGGGGACCAGTCCCGCTCCGGTATCCGCACGAACCCCAGGCCGGCGTAGAGGACGTGCGCGGGACGCATCCGTACGTCGCTGCACAGCACGAGCCGGCGCCGGTGCAGCTCCCGGCTGCGCTGGACACAGCGCTGCACCAGCGCACGGCCCACGCCGCGGCGCCGGCCGGCCGGGGCGACCGCGAGCATGCGGAACTCCGCCTCGTCGTGGCGGGCCAGCTCACGCCACGGCGACTCCGGCGGGCAGAACGTCACGGTGCCGACCACGGTGCCGTCGAGCGTGGCCACCCACAGCTCGGCCTCGCCGGCGCGGCGGCGCGCGTCGCGCAGCGACTCGGCGTAGCTGCCGCCGTCGTGCACGAAGCCGTCGTGCCGGTAGGCGGCCTCGGTCAGCGCGCCGACATCGTCGTACTCGTCCGGGTGGGCCAGCCGGACGTGCACGGCCGCCGCACTGCTCACCGGCTCATTGTGGCCGAGCCCGGGTAGTAGGAACCAGCCGGAACGGCGTCGCGGCGGACCGCCGCTGGGAGGTGCGATGAAGCTCTACGCGGACACGACCCGGCGCCGCCTGCTGCAGGTCGCCGGCGACGCGCTGCTGCTGCTGTGGATCCTCGTGTGGTGGGGCGTGGGGCGAGCGGTGTACGACGGCACCGCGGCGCTGGCTGCGCCGGGACGGGTGCTGGAGGACGCCGGCACCAGCCTCAGCGGCGCGCTCGACACCGCCGCGGACCGGGCCCGTGACGTTCCGCTGGTCGGTGACGCGCTCGGCGACCCGATCGGGCAGGCCGGTGCCGCGGCGCAGGGCCTCGCCGAGGCGGGGCAGGCTCAGCAGGCGGCCGTGCTGGAGCTGGCGCTGCTGCTGGGCCTGGTCACCGCCCTGGTCCCGATCCTCCTCGCGGCCGCGGTCTGGGTGCCGGCGCGGGTTCGGTTCGTCCGTCGCGCCACCGCGGCCCGGCGACTCCTCGGGTCCAGCGGTGACGTCGACCTGTTCGCGTTGCGCGCGCTGACCCGACAGCCGATGCACCGGCTGGCCCGGGTCGACGACGACCCCGTGGCGGCCTGGCGCCGCGGTGACCGTGAAGTGGTACGACGACTCGCCGAACTCGAGCTGCGAGCGAGTGGGCTGCGGCGCAGCGCGCACGCCCCGGGAAGGGGTGCGGTGACCGACCCCTGACGGGACGGGGCCGGTCACCGCGTCCACCGCGGCTCCGGGCGCGAGGGAGGACGGGTTACGCCGGAGCTGGGTGGGGCCGGGTTACACCGGAGCGGGATGAGTCCGGGTCAGCGACGCCCAGACGATCACGTTGTCGAGGTAGCGGTTCTCGTCCTCGTCGTACGTGCCGCCGCAGGTGATGAGCCGCAGCTCCGGACGCGGCGGCTGGTCGTAGACGGCGTCGGTGGGGAAGGACGACTTCGGGAACTGCGCGACGCGTCGCACGGTGAAAATCGCGGTGGAACCGTCCTCGCGGCGCACCTTGATCGTGTCCCCGGGACGCAGGTCGCCGAGGCGGAAGAACACCACCGGCTGCTGGTCCCAGGTGACGTGTCCGGCGATCACCGAGGCGCCCACCACGCCAGGCGGGACCGATGGCCTGAACCAGCCGGCCTTATCGGGATCCACCGGCACTTCCATGGTGCCGTCCGGCGCCAGGCCGAGGTCCTCGAGCGTCGAGGAGACCCCGAGCCGGGGGATCACGACCCGGGTCGGCACGGAGTAGTCCATCTCCAGTGCCTCGGCCTCGGCCCGGGGGCGCTTGGCATCGCCTCCTGGGCGCTCGGCCTTGGGTGCTGATCGCTCCGCGTTTCCGGTGGCGTCCCCGTCCCTGCCGGCGACCTCTCCCGTGCGAGCCGGGGGCGCGCCGCGACCAGGAGGCTCGTCACCGGTCGCGGCGCTGAGGTCCCC